>JAVEZD010000038.1:0-17276 GCA_034003165.1 Bacteroidales bacterium
GATTTCCCCATAATATAACGGTTCACACCGAAAACCAGCCCCTGAAAGATATAAGCAGGTATTCAGTAGCTCTCCTGGGTGTTCCTGAAGGAAGGAACTCGTCTGACCCAGGCTCCCAGAAAGCCCCTGATGCTATCCGTTCACAACTCTACAACCTTTCGCGTGTACCCGGAAAGGTAAAGCTTATCGACCTTGGCAATATGAAACAGGGAGCTTCTTTCGGTGATACTATAGCCGGACTGACCGACGTACTGGTAAGGCTTACCGGTGAAAACATTGTTCCGGTGATAATCGGCGGAAGCAGTGCACTGATCCCGGCAATAGACAGGGCTCTCACCGTCCGTAAGACAGCATATAAACTCCTGAATGTCGACTCAAGGATCGACTTCTGTACCGACAGAAAAACCCCTGACTCGTGCTGTTATCTCAACCAGATCACGGGCAACCAGAAAAGCACCTTTGAACATTATATAAACATAGGTTATCAGACCTATCTCAACGACCAGCAGGTGCTTAACCGCTTTCACAGGAAGAGGGCCGAAATGATAAGGATAGGAGATGTCAGGCAGGCTATTTACCTTACTGAACCCTGCTTCAGGGATTCTGAGGTGGCTCTCTTTGATATCTCAGCAGTACGGCAATCAGATGCCCCCGGTACCTTCCGTACTTCCCCGAATGGTTTCTATGGAGAGGAGATCTGCCTTCTTGCCAGATATGCCGGGATATCGGATAACTTAAAGATCTTCGGCCTTTTCGATGTCAATCCCGAACTCGATGTAAGGATGCAGACCTCAGCCCTGGCCGCGCAGATGCTGTGGTTCTTCCTTGAAGGGTTTGCCCAGAAACAATATGAGACTCCGGCACTATACGAAAACAATATGGGCCGCTTTGTCAAATACCATGTCAGGATAACTGATCTTGATGAAGATATGATATTCGTTAAAAGCAATTTCACCGACAGATGGTGGATTGAAATACAGGCAGGGGAAAACCGTAATGTATATGTTGCCTGCTCACACGACGATTATCTCAAAGCAAACAGAAATGAGGTTCCCGACAGGTGGATGAACGCAGTAAGCAGAATTAAGTCTTAACCACCCAATTTTTTTTATTTTTTCCCGTTTATATTCCTGCAATTCCGCCATGCATTTTTTTAGAGTGCCCGGATGCCGGATAACAGGAGTTAAATTAATAAGGGCAAATTTGTTTGCTTGCCGGAATTTTACTTATTTTTGTCAGATTCGTTAAATGGCTTTATTCTACTATTTAAGAAGTGAAAAGACTCAGTATAGCATTTCTTTTATTAGTTTTCATCAATTCTACGGTTCTCAGTCAGCAGGACCCCCTGACAAGCCATTATATGTTCAGTACCCAGACCTATAATCCGGCTTTTTCAGGTATCTCCGGACTGGTTTGTGCCACAGCAGTCAGCCGGCAGCAATGGGTTGGGTTCAAGGGTTCTCCGTCAACAACCATGTTCAATGTCAGCACTCCCCTGAACATTTTAGGAACCAGCGGTGGTGCGGGACTGTTTGTTGAAAGCGACAACATAGGATTTGACAAAGATATAAACCTCTCTTTATCATATTCATATATCTCTTATGTCGGCAACGGGAAGCTGGGCATAGGCTTTAATGCAGGAGTACTTAACAAGACCCTTGATCCGGAATGGATCATTCCCGGAAGCGATGCACATACGCCTCCGTCGGGCGACCCTCTTATCCCCGAGAACAAGGAAAGCTATGTAGCCTTTGATGCAGGCCTTGGAGTTTACTATACTACCGACAGGTATTATGCAGGCCTCTCAGTAACCCATATAAACCAGCCAAAAATAAAATTCTCAAAAGGAATGCCTTATATAAGCCGGCACTACTACCTGACAGCCGGTTATACCCTGCAGCTCCCTGAACCTTCACTCGAGTTACTGCCCTCGGTTTATGCCGTCAGTGATGGGAAAGTTGCCCAGATTTCGATAACTTCATTAGTAAGATACAATAAAAAAGTATGGGGTGGCGTTTCATACTGGTCAGGTAATGCCCTGACCGGATTAGTAGGGGTTGAGTTGTATAACGGAATCAGAATAGGTTACGCTTATGATTTCCCGGTTTCAGATATAAGGAAAAGCACAAGCGGAACACATGAGTTTATGGTAAATTACTGCTTTGATATCAATATGGGAAGAAGTCCCATGAAATATAAAAGCATACGATTTTTATGAATTTTTAAAAAAAATAACTTACTTGCGTATCAAATCCATTAGCATTATGAAAAAGGCAATACTTTCAGCTTTAATATTAGTAATTATATTAAGTGGTTGTGGTACTCCGGGAAGTAACGGAGAGCTGACAGGTGTTCCCGGGAGAAAGAAATTCTTTGAACCGGAACCAATGGAGATGGCTTTCATCCCCGCAGGTAATTTTATGATGGGCCCCAGTGATGAAGATGCCCTGTTTGCCATGAACAGCATTTCCAAATCAGTTACTGTCGAAGCCTTCTGGATGGATCAGACAGAGATAACCAACAATAAATACCGCCAGTTCGTTTACTATGTAAGAGATTCCATACTCAGAACCAAACTCGGGGAAGCAGGTATCCCTGACAGGGATTATTTTGTTGTTGACGATGATGGAAATGTTATTGAACCCGAAGTAATTAACTGGTATGAGAGAATAGACCCCAGGGAAGAGATAACGATGGAAGTAATGGAAGAGATGTATTATCCTCCTGAAGAACGTTTTAACGGGAAAAAACAGATCGATGTACGTAAACTGAATTATGATTATTTCTGGGTCGACTACAGGCAGGCTGCAAAATCAAGATATATATACGACTACGAGACAAATACAGGCCGTTACGAAGGTGATGTTACAAATGCTGACGGCACCAAAACACCTGTAAGGGACCGTTCTTCCTTTATAAGACACAATGTAACAAATGTATACCCCGACACCCTTTGCTGGATCAGGGATTTTACCTATTCATTCAATGATCCCCAGGCTGACCTTTACTTCTGGCATCCTTCATTTGACGACTATCCCGTCGTAGGTGTTACATGGGTGCAGGCCAATGCTTTCAGCATCTGGAGAACCGACTATATGAACACTGCCCTCCGTAAGAACGGCATAGCTGATGTTCAGTCGTACAGGCTGCCGCTTGAGACTGAATGGGAATATGCTGCCAGGGGCGGACTCGAACTTTCTATGTACCCCTGGGGAGGCCCTTATACAAGGAACTATGAAGGTTGCTTCCTTGCAAACTTCAAACCCCTGCGAGGCAATTATATCGACGATGGAACTGTCTATACAGCCAGGGTAGGTTCATACGAACCCAATGAATACGGTTTGTTTGATATGGCAGGTAATGTGGCCGAATGGACCATCTGTGCCTACCATCCTTCAGCTTATCTGTTTCAGCACGATCTCAACCCCGATTACCAGTACGACGCCACTCCGCAGGATCCTCCGATAATGAAACGTAAAGTTATCAGGGGAGGCTCGTGGAAGGATATAGCATATTTCCTTCAGACAAGCTCAAGGGATTATGAATATCAGGACTCTTCAAAATCATACATTGGTTTTCGCAACGTAAGATCATTTATCGGAGTAAACTAACATTTGAAATAACCCTTAAACATTCAGGTATATGAGCCTAGCAGAATTAGTTCAAAGCAGCGGATGGAAGAATTTCATGGCCAAGCTTTATGGCATAGGAGCTTCTGTCGTTATTGTAGGTGCCTTATTTAAAATACAACACTGGGCAGGAGCCGGAACTATGCTGACAGTCGGTCTCTTTACAGAAGCAATTATCTTCTTCTTCTCAGCATTTGAACCTTTGCATGAGGAAGTTGACTGGTCGCTTGTGTATCCCGAACTGGCAGGTATGCCGCAGGAAGAAACAGGTGATATAGCCATAGCAGGAGCCGGCAGAGGTGGCAGCCAGGGTTTCGTCGGAGGCGGCAGCGGAGGTGGATCCCTCGCTCTCTCAAGATTCGACGAGATGCTTGAAAAGGCGGAGATCACTCCTGAACTGTTCCAGAAACTCGGTGTGGGCATGAAGAAATTCGGTGAGTCAGCAGCCAACATCAACTCCATTGGAGATCTGTCAGCAGCCTCGGTGAACTATATGAATACCATCAACTCTGCGAACGATTCACTTAACAGGCTATCCGATACCTACCAGAACACAGCCCGGCTGATAAGCGATTCAAACACAGGCTACCGGAGTATTGCCGATTCTTTCTCAGTTATTGAAACCGGAGGAAAGTCCTACCAGCAGCAACTGGAAACCCTTAACAAAAACCTTTCAGCCCTTAATGCTGTATATGAGCTTCAGAAGAAAGGTGCCGATGAACACCTTAAAGAATCTGATAATCTGTTCAGAGGCATCCAGGGCATGATGAAGGACCTGGCCGATACAGCCGGTGATACAACAAAATACCGTGAACAGATTTCCAGGCTAAACGAAAACCTTTCAGCTCTGAACAGCGTTTATGGCAACATGCTTGCAGCAATGAACGTAAAGTAACGTGACATTTTTTCTTAACTAAACTACCTGTAAAATGGCTCACGAAAGGCTATCCCCACGGCAAAAGATGATCGGTATGATGTACCTGATCCTGACTGCTATGCTTGCACTTAACGTATCCAAGGAGGCCGTGGAAGCATTTAAAAAAGTCGACAAGAGTCTTACCCAGACTATTGCCAACTATGTCCAGAAAAATAACCTTATATATAGCGAATTTGACAGGGCCGCCGCAGAAAACCCTACAAAAGCCGGGAAATACAAGTCGACCGCCTATGAGGTGAAATCGCGTGCCGACGAACTTTTTAATTTTCTTCAGGACCTTAAACTGGAGATAGTTATAAAGGCTGAAGGCGAAGACTCCCCTGCAGTACAAGGTAACGAGATAATTATTGATGAGGTTAAAAAGATTGATGAGAATAATATTCCTTCAGAAGTACTTATAGGAGCAAATGAAAACGGCAAAGCCTATGCTCTCAAAACACTTATCAACGACTACCGCGAATTCCTTATCTCAACACTCGACGGAAACAACCCCACCGCTGAACAGGCACTTATGTCAAGCCTTAATACAGACGACGGGAAGGACCCCGACGGACAGACTTCACGATGGGAGAACCTTACCTTCCAGACCCTCCCTCTTGTTGCCGTAGTCACCATCCTGTCGAAGATGCAGGTCGATGTAAGGAACGCTGAGACAGAAGTGCTCAACTATCTTTATACCCAGATTGACGCGTCTTCCTTCAAATTCAACAAACTTTCTCCCATTGTTATCCCGAATTCAAACTATGTGACCTCGGGAAGCGACTATGAAGCCATGGTGTTCATCTCGGCAACCGATACCACTCAGGCTCCTGTTATCACAGTTGGCGATCAGACTCTTCCCCTTGATGAATCGGGAAGAGGTACATACAAGGTAAGGGCTGCCGGTACCGGAAAGAGAACCTGGGGTGGGATAATCTCACTAAAAGCTCCCGACGGATCGACAAGAACTTATCCATTCGAATCGTCATATACGGTTGGTGAACCAAATGTTGTCGTCTCCCCGACTGCCATGAACGTAATGTATATGGGTATCCCCAACCCGATCGATGTATCTGTACCTGGAGTAAGCCCTGATAATCTCAACATAAGAGTCGTCAACGGATCCCTTACCACCGAAAGGGTAAAAAACCCGAAAGGAGAGAACTTCCGGGGTAACTGGGCCGTCAAACCCAATGCCATGGGTCAGAATGTTCAGGTAATTGTAAGCACCAATGCTGGAGGAAAATCAGTAAGTTACCCTCCGATTGAGTTCAGGGTAAAACGCCTCCCAACTCCTGTTGCAGTATTCGGAGGGAAAAGCTCTGGCACCATAGCAAAAAATACTGCTGCCGCCCAGACAGGTGTATATGCAACACTCCCCGATTTTGACTTTAACCTGGTGTACAGGGTAACGGGATTTTCCATTCTTTACTCAGACAGGGGCAATGATTATGAGGAACCCAGCTCCAGCAGCAACCTTACACCACGACAGAAAGACCTTATTAACAGGCTCACCCGTAACAAGTATCTGACAATTAAAGATATCCAGGCTGTGGGGCCTGACGGAAGGACTGTTGAACTCGGAGCTATCCTGCTTAAGATTGAATAGAAGTAAAAAGAGATATTATGAAACCCATGTGTTTTGAACACGCAAACAAGTGTATATATTAGATTCAGACATGTGGGTTCAATCAGACCATAAAAATTAAAAATACAGACTGATGAAGAAGAGAGTGCTTTTGGGATTTATTGCTTTTGCACTGGCGGGTCTGATAAACGCCCAGTCATTTGGTGATATCTACCAGAAATCAATATCGGAAAACCGTAAGATAAACTACCCTTATCTTAGAGAAGCAGATGTCATCTATTCACATAAGATCTGGCGTTTGATCGACCTCAGGGAGAAAATCAACCAGCCTTTGTATTTTCCCATCCAGCCAACACAGGACGGCAGGAAAAACTTTATAGGTATCCTGCTTGAAGAGATCCAGGCCGGCCGCCTCGAAGCTTTCTCACCGCTCGACTCAAACGTGCCCACCACCTACACCGATATAGAAACAAATATGGGTGCCACATCAAGGGTGCAGTCACTTCAGATAAATGCTGAAGGCGACAGCAAGGATACAACCATTGTCGAATCGGCAAAACGTGAAGAGGTTAAACAGCTTCTTGTTTACGAGGAATGGTACTTCGACAAAAAGCTTTCAAAACTCGACGTCAGAATCATTGGAGTAATGCCTTACTGGCTCGGTTATGACTCTGAACTGGGCAGGACACTGCGCAAACCTCTTTTCTGGGTCAGATATGATGATATCAGGGATGTGCTTGCAAAAAATGAGGTTTATCTTTCACAGAATGACGCCCAGAGACTTTCATTCGACGACCTTTTCATGCAAAGAAGATTCGGCAGCGTCATATACGGCGAGTCAAACGTATATAACGACAGGCAGATAAATGAATATACCGTCGGAAAATATACCCTCTTCGAAGCTGAGAGAATCAAAAATGAACTCTTTAACTTTGAACACGACCTTTGGGAATATTAACCGACAGGTTTTAAAATATTAAGAGGATGCCGCTTGGGTCATCCTCTTTTTTTTATCCCTCTTTTTTCCGGCATCACTGCCGTTATAAGAATCCTGCCTAAGCCCTGTTAACGTGCGACAGACTCAATGCAGTTGACATAATGTATTCAAAGGAACCTCTCCTGAGTCTCCTTCTTCACATCCTCAAGATAATTCTTAATATTCTGCTCGTCATCTTTCCTTACAACCAGAATAATGTTATCTGACTCAACAACAATGTAATCTTTAAGGCCCTGGATTACAGCTACCTTACCCGGACTTATATTGAATATATTCCCATTGCAGTCATATGAGAATACATCCCCCCCAACAAAGGCATTACCATCATTGTCTGTTGGACTATGATCGTAAAGTGAACTCCATGTTCCCAGATCGGACCAGCCTATATCCGTGCACATTACATATACATTATCAGCCTTTTCCATAATACCATAGTCAATGGATATGCTTTTGCATTCCGAATAGATCTTGCCTATGAATGAACCTTCATCGGCTGTACCAAGCCTTTCCTTTCCATCCTCGAAGGCCATAAACATATCGGGTAAATGCTTTTCGAATGAAGAGACCACTGCACTTGCCTTCCAGATGAAGATCCCCGAGTTCCAGTAGAAATCACCGCTTTCAATGAACACCCTGGCCAGATCCAGATCAGGCTTCTCGGTAAAAGTCTTGACTTTCATAAGTCCCTCAAAACCCGCAACGGGCTTCTTCCTGTCTGCCTGAATATATCCATATCCGGTCTCTGGCCTGTCGGGCTTGATCCCCAGTGTCAGAAGGGCATTATTTTCCCCGGCAAACTCAAAGCTTTTCGATATAACATCACTGAAACGGTCTTCTTTTATTATAAGATGATCGGCCGGAGTCACTGCTATGACAGCCTCCGGGTTTTCCTTAATGATCCTGTAGGTTCCAAAGGCAATACATGGAGCTGTGTTGCGTCTGAAAGGTTCGGCCAGGACGTTTGAAGGATTAATATTAAGCTGGCTGACAACAAGCTCTTTATGCTCGGCGCTGGTAACCACATAAATATTGTTTTCGTTGCATGTCGACCTGAATCGCCTGTAGGTCTGCTGGAGAAGAGTCTCCCCGGTGCCAAGGATATCAAGAAACTGTTTTGGCTTTTCGCGCCTGCTCAGTGGCCAGAACCTGGTTCCGGCACCTCCGGCCATTATAATAACATACCTGTTGTCCATAGAGAAACAATATAAGAAAGAGTATATTGCAAATATAGTTAATTCGAACATCCCTATTAAACAACACTTTGGTGAAATAGCAGAATTATTTGTATTTTTAGCATCGTTTACAGATATTCTATGTTTAAGTTTCTGGCTAATCTCGGACGTTACTATCTTCTCATGAGAAAGGTTTTCACAAAACCTGAGAAAGTAGCTGTGTATTATAAGCAGACTATGCATGAGCTTGTTTACCTGGGGCTGAACTCTGTAGGCATCATCTCCATCATTTCCTTCTTTATGGGAGCTGTAATAACCCTTCAGACTGCCTATAATACCGAGAACCCGATATACCCTGCCTATCTTATAGGCCTTGGCTGCCGCGACTCCATCATCCTCGAATTCTCCTCTACAATCACTGCCCTTATACTGGCTGGCAAGGTAGGCTCCAATATCGCCTCCGAGATTGGAACCATGAGGGTAACTGAACAGATTGATGCACTTGAGATTATGGGTGTCAATTCGGCTTCTTACCTTATACTCCCGAAGATACTTGCAACGTTGCTTTTCAATCCCTTCCTGACACTTATAAGCATAAGCATCGGAATAATTGGCGGTTGGATAGCAGGTACGACTGCAGGCGTGATCACATCACAGGATTTCATATACGGCATCCAGTATGCCTTTATCCCTTACTACATAACATACTCCATAATAAAGACCCTGTTCTTTGCTTTCATCATAACCAGCGTTTCAGCCTATGAAGGCTACTATGTTGACGGGGGTTCGCTCGAGGTGGGTCGCGCAAGTACCAAGGCAGTTGTCTACAGCAGCGTTATAATACTTCTTTTCAACGTCATTCTTACCCAACTCCTGCTGTCATGATAAGCGTTAATAACCTGTATAAGTCATTTAACGGAGTCAGTGTCCTGGAAGACGTCTCGGTAACCTTTGAAGCAGGCATGACCAACCTCATCATTGGACAGAGCGGCTCGGGCAAGACTGTTCTGCTTAAATCGATTGTAGGCCTGCACCCGATCGACAGTGGCGAGATCCTTTATGATGAATTAAGGTTTGATAAACTCGACTTCACACATATTAAGGAAATCAGAAAAGAGATAGGAATGCTTTTTCAGGGTAGTGCCCTGTTCGATTCGCTCACCGTTGAACAGAATGTGAGGTTTCCACTCGACATGTTCACAGACAAGAGTATGGAAGAGAAGATTGACAGGGTCAACTTCTGTCTTAAAAGGGTGAATATAGTCAATTCGAACAAGCTCTTTCCTGCCGAACTTTCGGGAGGTATGAAGAAAAGAGTTGCCATCGCCCGGGCTATTTCCCTTAACCCCAGATATCTCTTCTGCGACGAGCCTAACTCGGGTCTTGATCCTGTTACTTCTATCGTTATCGATGAGCTTATCAGTGAGCTGACAGAGGAATACAACATGACCACTATAGTGAACACCCACGACATGAACTCAGTAATGAAGATTGGGGAGAAAATAGTGTTTATAAGCAATGGCAGAAAATGCTGGGAAGGCAGCAACAAAGAAATCCTCGACTCGGATTGCCCGGCTCTCAATGATTTTGTCTTTGCCAACGCCCTGGCACGCCAGCTTAAGAAATCAGGGGTGTAGAAGCACTTGCATCAATCTACCTCTTCATAATCGACATACTCACCCAGTTCCTTCGGAACTCCTTTCTTTGCTTTCTTCTTTTCAGGCTGCTGAGGCCTCCTGTCACGATGCTCCTCCTCCCCTTCAAAAAACTTAAATACAGGTTTTAATATAAGGTAAAAAATAACGCCTATAAGAATTACACGAATTAAAAGAATCATCACTTAATGTTTTTAATTTTCCCCTTCCGGAAGGATCTCTGAATCCCCTCCTTTCTTTATCCGGTTTCCAAATGTCAGGTTAATACCAAACCTGGCATTGAAGGTATTCCAGTTATCAGGCAGCCTGAAGCTGCCGCTTGTCTTCTCAACTTCACTCCATTTAAGAGGGATCCTGTCGGCAATCACATAGAACTGAAAGAATCCCAGCCTTAAAGCCAGTCCCGCTCCAATATTGTTATAGCTGTAGTTACATGCTGTATAGCTCAGACTTGTCGAGAACATATTCCCCAGATTAAGGTTGCCCGAGATGGTAAGAGCTTCCTTAAGCTGCTTTTCCCTTATACGGCTGTATGATACAAGTCCGACCGAGAATTTGTCTGAGATATCATATTTCCCTGCCAGAGTAACCCCAACGGGAAGAGTTGTTTTGAAAGGCCTGCAGTCGTTGCATACCATTAATGCATTTGATAGTGTATCCGCCAGAGCTTCTGCAAACTCTTCAAAGGTAATATCCCCGTTATAAACATCCTCAATATTATAATTGCTGAATTCAATTGTACCTTTTGAATAAACGCCTGTCAGATCCGACTTCCAGTTAATATACCCAAGGTCGGTGACCGAAGCCGAAACGGCAATTTTATCAGTCACCTGGTATTCAGCTCCCAGGTTAATCCCAAGACCCATATTTTTTGTTCCTGAAAGTTCCCTCATTACCTCCCCGGCATCATCGAAGCGATCGTCAAAAGACTCAAGATCATCAACATGATTCTCCTCATCCGCGATGAACCTCACCGGTCCGCTTACATTAAGCGTTACATCTGTTTCGACACTGTGAAGGTCATTGCTGTTTGCAAGCACCTTTAGGGTTTTTGTGTCCATACTCATTGAAGCAATGCCGAATAACATCTTCCCCTGGACACCAATCCTGAGCTTTGGAGTAATGTTTTTCGAGAATCCAAGCGACACATCCCTGTAGTATTTCATTTCCATATCGAACGATGAGAGATCCACAGCTGATCCGACAAAAGCATCATTCCCCCTGAAAGCCATTTCAAAGAGCTCCTTGGGGAAAACCAGTGAGCCGTCGATCTTCTCAGTGATATCTATATAGCCGTAAAAATCTTTCCCGGCTGAAAAGCCTATCCCAAAAAGCTGAACAGAAGCACGCGGTTCAACTGAGTTGTAACGGCCCAGCTTGTCAATAAAGCCGTCAACATCAAAGTCAGAATACAAAAAGGAAAGAACCGAGTCGTTCGGCTGAAGTCCTTTAAGGAAGACATCTGAGAAATTAAGAAAGTTGTTTGTTACATTTATATTGACATCGGTCATTCCGGGGAAGCCTATATAGAATTTACCCGAGGGTTTATAGGCCGGATTAAGCAGGTGAGCCTGAGGCAGGTTCATGTGATAGAGAGTCTGGCTGTTCTGAGCCCTTAATGTCAGGTTAAGGACCAGTAACATTGCAGCAGTGATAAGGAAGGATCGTGTTTTCATATGATTCCTGATAAACCTTAGTTAATTCTGTAATTATATAAGAATCTGTCGGTCCCGCCTACTATAAGGTGCCAGTCGCTCCTATCAGAAAACCTGCCTATTGAGAACATTGAAGCCCCCCTCAGCGGAAAACCCTCCCTCACTCTTCCCATCCTGTCGATAAGATAAATCAGTTTCTCATCGATATCATATACTCCTATCCGTCTGTCGGATGAAGAGAAGGTAAAATTAATCGGTCCTCCAAGCTCTTCTGACCCCAGTTCAAGGGTAAAAAGTTCCTCAAGATTGCTCCTGTAAAGATACAACACACCCTCATCGATAAAAATATATTCACCAAAGTTATCCCCATCCACGTCAAAAAAATCAAACAGGTGGTCAGCGGAGAAGCTTCCGGGCCTTCGTTTCTCAACCTCGCCGCTGAAGTAAATATGGTTAACCGAGCCATCGGGTGATGAACATACTACCGACGGCCTTAAGCTGTTATCAAGACGGAGCCTTGAACCCCTGGCTTTTGTAACCGTTTCGTCGGGCCTCAGTCTGATATTACCGGTACGGTCGAGGAAATAAATTGCCGTCTCATCAGCAACAAGCAGGTAATCCTTTCCCGATACCCTGAAAAACGAGACCTCATCGGATACTGTGCCTGCCGTTTTAAAAGGTTTCCATCCCCTTACCACGCTGCCTGTTCTGTCGTATGCATAGATCTGCTTGTCCTCACCGGCAATAAGAAGCCTGTAGTCGCGGTTATTGTCATAGTCAAAAACTGCAAGTGAATTTGTGGCGGGAGACCTTAGTCTGACCGGGTATCTCTCAACATAATTACCATTCCTGTCAAGCAGATGGAGATTGTTTATCCCGGAAAAGAGAAGCTGATACTTCCCGTTTTTGAAATAGTCAATCATAAATACTGAACTTATGATTCTCTCCCTGAGGGGGACCTTCCATAAAACCCTTCCTGCTGCATTGATAAGATATGCATTGTTCTTAAGATCCTGAATGAATATCTCCCTTGCCCCCGTATTATGATTTGTAAAGAAAAAAGGTTTTATTGCAGCAACTGTGTCAAGCAGTGTTTCCCATTCCGTAGTCGACTCCCTGATGGCTTCCTTCCTGTAGTAAAGCGACAGACTGTTATATATCATATCATTGCTTGGAGCTATCTGGTAACCAAGGGCCTGAACCTTTCCCAGTGAAGCTTTGTTTTCATTCGCTGCATCTACGATCCTGTCATTAAAAAACATAGACAGATACTCCGTCAGCCGTGAAGGGATACAGTAGAAATAATAGCTTGCCCTGCTGGGGAGTGTGGTCTCAAATTCGCGGTAGGGAATATCATTTGCGAGGGTTTTGTTAAGAAGGTTTTCATAAAGGTAACGCGATACAGTGCTGAACGACTCACCTGACACCATGTAGTTGTCGTGAAATGTGAAATAATGGTCATTAAAGTCAGGAGCCAGGCTGCTGCATACAGCCGATGAGAATCCTTTCAAATCAACAGAGTAGACAGGAATCCTTGTCTGGTCGTCAGGCTCGAACCATGATACATCGCTTTTATTATCAGGGTCCTCAAGGAATAACTGCTCCACCTGCACCCTGTTCTTAAGTTCATATATTACAAGGAAATTATCTTCAACCTTTGCATTCCTGATATCAAGATATGCCCTGGTAACCTCATCCCCGATAAAAGGTCTGATCTTTCCGTAAAGGTCCTGGGTTCTGGCCGGGAGTCCCCTGCCGCTTAAACTGCTGTCTTCCTCTACCAGCACAACCGTCTCAAACATAACTGTTGAAGCGGGAAGCACTTCGGTTGAATTGAGGGTAACCGGATTTATTTTCCTGAATCTGTTAAGGATATCATCATTCTCAGAACTCTCCGAGTATCCACTGAAAATAAATCCATTCTCATTAATAATAAAATCCCCGCCAGCACTGCCCGCAATTCTGGTAATATCTGCAGCAAGGTTGTGGTCCCCGCTTCTGAACATACTCTCTGCCAGACCTTTAAGATTATCGAATATAATAAAAACCTTATTCTCATTTCTCCCTGAAGCCTGCTGGACCCTCTGAAACCCCGGAGCCTTCCTTATATCATCAGTATCTGAAAGCCGGGCTTGTGACGAAACGACAATATCTGAGCTGAGGCCTGCGAAGAGCAATCCGGAACCTACCGAGAGGAAAAGAGTGTCCGACCCGTCAGTGCCTGCGAAAGGCAGCCCCAGTATATTTATTTTTCCTGACCTGACGGTAAGGGTTGCATCTATACCTGCAGCAATAAGGCCATCCTTTATTTGACGAATATGCATATCCGAAGGCAGAACCATTGAAAAAAGCGGCGTCAGCTTTCCCTTATCTGCCGGATAAAAGGCAATAACGGACCAGTTACCTGAAAACAACTTCACAAGGCTCTCCTTCCCGGACAGTTCAAAAAGAAAATCCAACTTTTTGAAAAGGGGTGCGAATTCATTTATTCCGGCAAGCTCACCCGTAAACCCTCCGGCATCACTAAGTGAACCTAGTAGTATGCCGGGATCGGAAGTTTCAATAATTATAGCTGCCTGGGGGGATACAGCCCGAAAAGGATCGGTAACCATCTTTTTCCTGTTTTGCTGCATGAAATAGCCCAGGACCCCAAGACCTGCAAGAAGCAAAAACAATATGATGACAGCTATCCGTCTCCCCACTTTTTATACAGGTTTGATGACGTTCCCAAAAATAAGAATAAAATACAAAAGGAGAAAACCGTTTAAAAGGTATCAGAATTCTGGCACGTAATTTGAATGTAGTATAATACCAAGGCAATCTCAATCATATACTTGATCCCCTCAAGTACAGCCAGGCCAAAAGCCTGGCTTTTATTTTTCAGAATGGCCTGTAACCAATGATCTCTCTGACTTCCCTTACTGTTCGCGAAGCACTTTCCCTGGCTTTGTCAGCTCCGGCCGAAACCACTTTGGCAAGATAACCCGTGTCGGCAGTGATCTCAATAATTCTATCCCTTATTGGTGAAGTAAGTTTTACTATATCCTCAGCAAGCTGTTTCTTAAGATCTCCGTAACGTATTTCACAGTTAGCATGCTTTTCCATGAAATAGTCGAGTGTCGGTTTGTCTGAAACGGCTTTCATTATTGTGAAGAGGTTTTCAACTGCTTCCGATGGTTTCTGGTTGGGAGCTGTCGGACCTGTGTCTGTTACAGCCCGCATAACCTTTTTTCGAATTTCTGCAGGACTATCAGAAAGAAAGATCCCGTTCCCTTCGCTTTTTCCCATCTTACCTGTTCCGTCGAGTCCCGGTATCTTAACAAGCTGTTTCCCGAAGTTATAGGCATCGGGCTCAGGGAAATAATTAACACCGTACATCATATTAAATCTCCTGGCAAACCTTCTTGTCATCTCAAGATGCTGCTCCTGATCCTTCCCCACAGGAACCTTATGCGCCTTGTGAATTATGATATCGGCTGCCATAAGGACAGGATAGGTTAATAATCCGGCATTTATATTGTCGGGGTGTTTCCTTATCTTTTCCTTGAATGAAGCGGTCCGCTCAAGTTCACCAACATAGGCATTCATATTGAGCAGAAGATATAGCTCTGAAACCTCAGGGACATCGCTCTGGATAAACACAGTGGCTATCTCAGGATCAATACCGCATGCAAGATATTCGGCAAGTACCTGCCGGATGTTCCCATGAAGATCGACCGGCTTAGGATGAGTCGTAAGAGCATGATAATCAGCAATAAAGAAATAACAATTATTTTCTTTCTGCATCTTAAGAAAGTTCTTTAATGCTCCGAAGTAATTACCCAGGTGAAGATTCCCTGTTGAACGAATGCCACTTACTACTGTATCCATCACGAAAAAAATAAATCTCCCGCAAAACTACTCCTTTTTTTATAAAAATGAATTCCGGCCTTCCCTATAATGAGCTTTAACCAACCTGCAAAAGCTTTTATCCGGCAGAGTACGCCGCTCTCTGCCGGCGGTGATTACGACAAATTACGATGAAAGTTGTACCTTTGCAGGATTCTAATAAATGCGGCTATGGAATCAACCAGACAGAAAAAAGTATCACGCCTGATACTAAAGGAGATGGCAGAGATATTTCTCAGAAAAGGGAAAGAGTTGGCACCCGGGAAAATGGTTTCCATTACAGCTGCAAGGGTTAGTCCTGACCTGTCATACGCAAAAATATATATAAGCGTCTTCCCATCAGCAAATCAGGACGAGACTCTCAATGCAATAAGGGAGCACACGACAAAGCTCAGATTTGAACTGGGACAAAAGGTGAGAAACCAGTTAAGGATAGTTCCCGAGATCACCTTCTTTATCGACGACAGTCTCGACTATATTGACAACATTGACAAGCTTCTGAAAACCTGAGTCGTATGCAATATGAACCTATTAAGGGGAAGTTGGGTGTTTTAATAAAAGGGAATGTCTTCCTTAGAAAAACCCTGTATTTTTTTCTTGACCTTCTGCTTCTCAGAACCTGGCATGTAAAAAAAGCTCTCCGTACTATCGGTGCCATGCTTCCGGCCGATGCACACATGCTCGATGCCGGATCAGGTTTCGGACAGTACTCGTGGTGGGTAATCAGGAAGAACCCCGGATGGTTTATAAGGGCCGTTGACATAAACAATGATCACATACGTGACTGCGAAGAATTCTTCGGAAAGACCGGCCGCGGAGGAAGGATTAAATGTGAGACAGCCGACCTGACAACACTGAAGGAGGAGAACAGTTACGAACTGATCCTTTCCGTCGACGTAATGGAACACATTGCCGACGATGAGGCTGTTTTCAGAAATTTCAATTCAGCGCTGCGGGAAGGCGGGTTTCTTGTTATCTCCACTCCTTCTGACCAGGGTGGTTCAGATGTTCATTCCGGTGACGACCATTCCTTCATAGATGAACATGTCCGCGACGGCTACGGGACGGGCGAGATAAGGGAAAAACTTGAAAGGTCGGGGTTTACTGATGTTGAAACCCGTTATACCTATGGCATACCAGGAAGAATATCATGGATCCTCTCAATGAAATATCCCGTTTCACTTCTTAACATTTCTTACCTGTTCTTTATCTTTTTGCCCTTCTACTACCTTTTAGCCTTCCCTCTTTCATTTATTCTTAACTTTTGTGATCTTTACCTGAAGCACAAAACCGGTACCGGACTACTTGTAACAGCACGAAAAAGGAGACAGTGAAACTATCGTTGTACATAGCACGCAGATATCTCTTTGCAAAGAAGTCAAGAAATGCAATTAACGTCATTTCGGCTGTGTCTGTTGCCGGTGTTGCTGTGGGGACTATGGCCCTTATAATTGTACTCTCCGTTTTCAACGGCCTCGAGAAAATGGTCCATTCCATTTTTAACACCTTCGATCCCGATCTGAAGATCACTGCCGTTGAAGGTAAAACATTCATCCCCGATTCTTCCTCTCTGGTCCAACTCACAGATATGGAAGGAGTTTCTTGTTATACCCTTACCCTCGAAGAAAATGCCCTCCTTACTTATGACGACCGCCAGTTCATTGCCACTGTTAAGGGAGTGGATGGCAGATACCAGGATGTGTCGGGAATAGACAGCGCCATGTGGGACGGTGAATTCATGCTTAACGCAGAAAACGGAAGACCTTATGCAATACC
>JAVEZD010000039.1:0-17122 GCA_034003165.1 Bacteroidales bacterium
GCAATAAGGAACAGGGTTGACGGACTTACGGCAACAAGGCTCAGGGAGTTTGGTGATGAATATGATGTGGTTGTGCGTTTCAAGCGGGATGCAGTTACCACACTCACCGATGTTGAGAATATAGGAATTACCAATCCGATGGGTCAGATAGTAAGACTTGGCGAGATAGCCGACATCAGGGAATACTATTCTCCGCCAAGTATTGAAAGGAAGAGGAAGGAGAGGATAGTTACCGTTTCGTTCACTCCTTTCAAGCGTTCGCTTACGGAACTCCAGAAAGAAGTCCAGCTGGCCATCGACGAGACAGAGAAACCCTCCGGAGTGATGGTTCAGATATCGGGAGCCATAGAGGAGCAGACAGAGGCGTTTGCCGACATAGCCTTCCTGATTGCCGTGAGTCTTGTACTTGTATATCTTGTTATGGCCTCGCAGTTCGAATCGCTTAAGATGCCATTCATAATTATGTTCTCGATACCATTTGCATTTTCGGGAGTGGCAATTGCACTCTTCCTGACCAATACAACGCTTAGTGTTATCTCAGCTATCGGAGCGGTGATGCTTATAGGTATTGTTGTTAAGAATGCCATTGTGCTTGTCGACTTCATCAACCTGATGCGCGACAGGGGCAACGAGTTGTACTCTGCTATTGAGATATCAGGCAGGTCAAGGCTGAGGCCGGTTATCATGACATCGGCGACAACCATCCTTGGTATGCTTCCTCTGGCACTCAGCTCAGGTTCGGGATCGGAACTCTGGAAGCCTATGGGTATTTCAGTTATTGGAGGACTGGTCTTCTCGACCCTTGTAACACTTATTATTGTCCCGGTAGTATACGCAGTATTTGCAAAACGAGGGGAGCGTAACAAGAGTGTTGCCCTGTACAAAGAGTTTGAAAATATTAATGGCGAAAACGGAAATCCGCAGTTAAGCGAATAATAAAGAATCATATGAAAGCAGTAATGATAATATTCAATCAGGCCCATACAGAGAGAGTTGAGTATGTGCTTGAGAAACTGGGAATAAGGGGATATACCCTTTGGGAAAATGTTCAGGGAAGAGGATCCGAAACCGGTGTTCCGCATCTGGGGACCCATACCTGGCCCGAGATAAACAAGAGTTTGCTTGCCATAGTATCTGATGATGTAGTAGATCCCCTTCTGTCGAAGATAAGGAATATAGATAGTATCAGTGATGAGGTTGGCATACGGGCTTTTGTCTGGGATATCCTCAAAAGTGTTTAGTACAGCATGATGCTGTGTAAAAATAGAAAAGGCCGCCGGATTTTACTCCGGCGGCCTTTTTATAAATGTTTAATTTAAGGAAATCCCTATTCTTCTTCTTCCTCTTCAGCGTAAGCCTTTATTACAGCTTCCTGAACATCACCCGGAACCTGGGCATATTCGAGGAACTTCATCGAATACATGGCCCTTCCTCCGGTAATTGAGCTGAGGGCAGTAGAGTACTTGTTCATTTCTGCAAGGGGAACCCTGGCTTTAATTACTTCGAAACGTTTATCGCTCGACATTCCGAGAACCATACCACGTCTTCCCTGAAGGTCGCTTATCACGTCACCCATCCTGTCAGAAGGAACCATTATCTCGACATCATAGATGGGCTCAAGTATTTTTGGGCCGGCGTTTTTAAAGGCAGTGCTGAATGCGTTACGGCCTGCAAGTCTGAAAGATATTTCGTTTGAATCGACCGGGTGCATCTTGCCGTCATATACATAAACCCTTATGTCGCGTGCATAGGATCCTGTAAGCGGGCCTATTTCCATCTTTTCCATTATCCCTTTTAGTATGGCAGGCATGAATCTGGCATCTATTGAGCCGCCTACGATACAGTTACAGTATACAAGTTTTCCGCCCCAGGAGAGAGGTATCTCTTCCTTGTCGCGGAGTGACAGTTTAAGTTCCTTGCCGCCTATCTTGATCATTGACATCTCAGAGGAGCCTTCTTCATAAGGTTCTATAATCATATGGACTTCTCCGAACTGGCCTGCGCCACCTGACTGTTTCTTATGACGGTAGTCGGCCTGGGCCGTTTTGGTTATTGTTTCACGGTAGGGGATACGGGGCAGGTTGAAGCTGGTCGGGATTTTATAAATGTTATCCAGGTGCCACTTCATAATATTAAGGTGGTATTCACCCTGTCCGTGGACAATTATCTGTTTAAGTTCTTTTGAATACTCAACAATGATTGTGGGATCTTCGAGATGGATTTTGTTAAGAGCTTCTCCCAGTTTCTCATCGTCACTTTCGCTCACGGCCTTGATGGCTGTTCTGTATTTTGGTTCGGGGAATTTAATTCCTTCAAACTTCCAGTCGTTCCCGGGGGCGTTGAGGGTATGCTCTGTTTTTGTGTTTTTGAGTTTTACGAAAGCTCCAAGGTCACCAGTGCAGAGTTCTGACACCCTGGCTCTGTTCTTACCTGCGACAACGTATAGTTGTGAAAGTCTTTCCTTGGTGCCGTTGCTTGTATTAACCACATCGAGGTTTTCAGTAATCTTACCTGAATAGACCCTGAAGTAGTTTATTTCTCCTATATGCTCTTCGATTGATGATTTGAATACATATACAGAAGCAGGTCCGTTTGGATCGGCTTTAATCACGGCTCCCTTGTTGTTTACGGGAGCAGGCATATCTGCTATTGAAGGGGCTTCGTTGACAATGAATTCCATCAGACGGTCGACTCCGATGTTGTTTTTTGCTGAGACACAGAAAACGGGAAACATACCTCTGGAGAGGATTCCTTTGGCTATACCTTTTCTTATTTCGTCCTCAGAGAGGGTGTCGTTTGAGAAGAAAAGTTCCATAAGAGATTCGTCGCTTTCAGCAGCCTTCTCCACAAGGGTGGCATGAAGTTCGTCGGCCCTGGCTTTCTGATCGGCCGGTATGTCGGCAACACTGGCTGCACCTCCTTCTTTGGGCCAGGTGAGCATTTTCATCTTAAGAACATCGATGATAGAGTTGAAACCGATACCTTCGTTAACCGGGTACTGAACAAGAACCACATCTGATCCCAGTCTCTCTTTCATCATTTCAACCGATTTCTCGAAATTTGCTTTTTCGTGATCGAGACCGTTGACGACCAGAATAAGGGGTTTGTTTGCTTTTTCAGCATGTCTGAACTGGATCTCAGTGCCCACTTCGACACCGTTCTGAACATTTATGGTCATCACACCGCAGTCGGAGGCAAAGAGCGAAGAGATAACACCACCACAGAAATCATCAAGTCCGGGGGTGTCAATTATATTTATTTTCTTATTGAGAAATTCAGTGTACATCACTGTTGAATAAACAGAGTTGCCGTTTTCCTGTTCGATGGGACGGTAGTCTGATACACTGTTTTTTCCTTCAATAGAACCTCTTCTTTCGATGACGCCGCCATTAAAGAGCATCGCTTCAGCAAGTATGGTTTTGCCTGAACCGGAGTTCCCCAGAAGAGCAATGTTCTTTATCTGGTCTGTCTGGTATGTTTTCATAATCGTTTTGGGATTTATTTTTACTTATTTATTATACTGATCAGGAGGGGCAAAAATAATAATTTTTTAAAATCTCAGATGAGAGAGGCCTTAATTAAATTATTTTTATTTTCTTTGCACCAGTTTTTTGAAACGCAGGAGTACCGGTTTTCCCTTCAAAGGTAAGTTTACAAAAGAATTTCATTGGGGAGGGTCGGGAAGGAACCTGATAATAACTTACATTTTTTCGTAAGATATTTATGTTAATAAAGACTTTTTACAGCCGCTTAAACACCGGCTGGATAAGTTAAGTATGTGTATTGTAATGGGTTTAAAAAAATACGGTACTTGTTTGTGAATTAATAAATAAAAACAATACCTTTGCAGACCATTTTTTTAAGTAAAATTTAATGCTAAAATAATTGGATTTATGCCGACAATTCAGCAATTAGTAAGAAAAGGCAGGAAGAAACTGGTAGATAAAAGTAAGGCGCCTGCGTTGGATTCATGTCCTCAGAGAAGGGGCGTATGTGTAAGGGTATACACGACCACACCAAAGAAGCCCAACTCAGCTATGAGGAAGGTGGCCAGGGTAAGGCTTACTAACCAGAAAGAAGTAAACGCTTATATTCCGGGGGAAGGTCATAATCTCCAGGAGCACTCCATAGTACTTATAAGGGGTGGCAGGGTAAAGGATCTGCCGGGCGTTCGTTATCATCTTGTACGTGGAGCCCTCGATACCTCTGGTGTTGACGGACGTACGCAGAGGCGCTCGAAATATGGAGCAAAAAGACCAAAGAAGTAACACTTTAAAGTGACAGGATAATGAGAAAAGCAAAACCAAAGAAGAGGATTCTGTTACCGGATCCCAAATACAAAGATCCGTATGTAACAAGGTTTGTTAATAATCTTATGTATAGTGGTAAGAAGAATCTTGCTTTTAAGATATTCTATGACTCTTTGGACATTGTTGGTGACAAGTTCAAGGATGAAGGCAAGAGTCCCCTGGAGATTTTTAAGCAGGCTCTTGATAATATTACTCCCCAGGTAGAGGTTAAAGCCCGCAGGGTAGGTGGTGCAACATTTCAGGTTCCCATGGAGATCAGGCCCGACAGGAAGGTAAGCATCAGCATGAAGAACATGGTATTATATGCCAGAAAGAGGACCGGTCATTCAATGGCTGAAAAACTTGCTTCGGAAGTGATGGCTGCATACAAGCTTGAGGGAGCTGCCTACAAGAAGAAGGAAGATACTCACAGGATGGCTGAAGCCAACAAGGCATTTGCTCATTTCAGGTTTTAATAATAAAGGCCCCGGCATAACAGAGTAAGCAATGGACAGCAACCTGAAAAATACCAGAAACATCGGAATAATGGCACATATTGATGCCGGAAAGACCACTACCACGGAGCGGATACTGTTCTTTACGGGACGTACCCACAGGCTGGGAGAGGTGCATGACGGCAATGCCCAGATGGACTGGATGGTTCAGGAACAGGAAAGAGGAATAACCATTACCTCGGCTGCTACCACCACATTCTGGAAATACAGGGGTGATGATTACAAGATAAATATTATAGACACTCCGGGGCATGTCGATTTCACTGTTGAAGTTGAAAGATCGCTAAGGGTCCTTGACGGTGCCGTTGCTGTTTTCTGTGCTGTGGGCGGGGTAGAACCCCAGTCTGAAACCGTATGGAGGCAGGCCAATAAATATCATGTTCCCAGGATAGCCTTTATCAACAAGATGGACAGGTCGGGTGCCGACTTTTTCAGCGTGGTACAGCAGATAAAGGAGAAGCTGGGAGCAAATCCCATTCCGCTTCAGATGCCGGTAGGCGCTGAGGAGAATTTCAAGGGGATGATCGACCTTATTACCATGAAGGCCATCATTTACTATGATGACAAGAAAACTGTTACCAGGGCCGAGATAGAAGATATTCCGCCTCAGCTTCTTGCCGAGGCTGAGGAGTTAAGGGGACAGATGATCGAATCGCTTGCCGATGTCGATGATTCTCTTCTTGAGAGGTATATGGAGGATCATAACTCCATCACGGAGGATGAAATAAGAGCCGCTATCAGGAAGTCGACTGTACAGGGACTTGCAATTCCGGTGCTTTGTGGAAGTGCATTCAAGAACAAGGGAATACAGATTCTTCTTGACTCAATAACTTCATATCTGCCTTCACCTATTGATATAGGGGCTGTAAAAGGCATCGATCCCAGGGATGAAAGCGAGGTAATTCGTGAGCCTGATGATGAGGCTCCGTTTGCTGCCCTGGCATTTAAGATAGCCACTGATCCTTTTGTAGGAAGGTTGGTCTTTCTCAGGATTTATTCAGGTATTCTTCATGCCGGCGATACTGTACTCAACATGCGTACAGGAAAGAGGGAAAGGATTAATCGCCTGTTCCAGATGCATGCCAACAAGCAGAACCCGAAAGAAAGCATTTCAGCGGGGGACATATGTGCCGGGGTAGGTTTTAAGGACCTCAAGACCGGTGACACGATATGTGCCATAAACAAGCCCGTTATGCTTGAGTCAATGGATTTCCCTGAACCTGTTATAGGTGTTGCGGTGGAGCCAAAGACGCAGGCCGATATAGATAAACTTTCAGTTGCGTTAAGTAAGCTGGCTGAGGAAGATCCCACTTTCCAGGTGAAGAGTGATCCTGACAGCGGTCAGACTATAATAAGTGGTATGGGTGAGCTCCATCTGGAGATACTCGTCGACCGGTTAAGGAGGGAGTTCAAGGTTGAATGCAACCAGGGAGTTCCGCAGGTTGCCTATAAGGAGGCAATCACGACAGCCACTGAATTCCGTGAGGTGTTTAAAAAGCAGACTGGCGGACGTGGTAAATTCGCCGATATCAGTGCCGAGTTAATGCCGGCAGATGATGGTGTACACGGGCTTCAGTTTATAAATGACATTAAAGGAGGTAACATTCCTAAAGAATATATCCCGTCTATCGAGAAGGGATTCCGTGAGGCCATGCTCAATGGTCCGCTTGCGGGATTTGCAGTCGATAGCCTGAAGGTGATACTCAAAGACGGTTCGTACCATCCGGTTGACTCGGATGCACTCTCGTTTGAGATCGCGGCTAAACAGGCGTTCAGGAAATATGCAGGAAAATGCAACCCTGTTATTCTTGAACCCATTATGTCGACAGAAGTAGTTACTCCTGAAGAGTATGTCGGCGATGTGATAAGCGATTTCAACAGACGAAGAGGCAGGGTGGAAGGTATGGAATCGAAAGCAGGTGCAAGGGTTGTAAAAGCAAAAGTAC
Source organism: Bacteroidales bacterium (assembly GCA_034003165.1). Taxonomy (GTDB): domain Bacteria; phylum Bacteroidota; class Bacteroidia; order Bacteroidales; family VadinHA17; genus LD21. The sequence continues at coordinate 6,751 of JAVEZD010000039.1, forward strand.
CTCTGGCCGAGAAATTCGGTTACGTTACAGTACTCAGAACCCTTACCTCCGGAAGGGCAACTTCAACAATGGAGTTTTCTCATTACGAAGAGGTGCCTGCAGAAATAGCTAACAGAATTGTTGAAGTAACAAAAGGAAAAATTCTTTAAAAGATGAGTCAGAAAATTCGTATTAAACTGAAATCGTACGATCACAACCTTGTGGACAAGTCCGCAGAAAAGATTGTGAAAACAGTAAAATCGACAGGAGCTGTTGTCAGTGGTCCCATACCACTTCCGACGCACAAGAAGATTTATACCGTTCTTCGTTCCCCGTTTGTCAATAAGAAGTCAAGAGAGCAGTTTCAGCTTTCTTCGTACAAGCGGTTGCTCGACATCTACAGCTCGACTCCCAAGACAATCGATGCACTGATGAAACTCGAGCTTCCAAGCGGAGTAGAAGTAGAAATTAAAGTGTGAAACCAGTAAAGTTATCAAGACATGCAGGGATTAATAGGTAAAAAAGTTGGAATGACGTCCGTATTTGATGAAAACGGAAAGAATATTCCTTGTACAGTACTGCAGGCAGGTCCATGTGTAGTTACGCAGATTAAGACAAAGGAAAGGGACGGCTACTTTGCTGTACAGTTTGGTTTCGATGAGAAAAAGGAAAAGCACACTACAAAAGCTGAACTGGGCCATTTTAAAAAGGCAAATACCACTCCGAAAAGAAAGCTTATTGAGTTTTCAGGTTTCGATGAGGGTCGTTTCAGTGAAGGTGAAGTTGTAACTGTCGACACCGTTTTCGGCTCAGAAGAATGGGTTGATGTAAGAGGCTGGTCAAAAGGAAAAGGATTCCAGGGTGTTGTAAAACGTCACGGCTTCGGTGGTGTAGGCGGACAGACACATGGACAGCACAACAGGGGCAGGGCACCAGGTTCTCTGGGAGCTTCTTCGTTCCCTTCAAGGGTGTTGCCAGGCATGAGGATGGCCGGAAGGATGGGAGGTAACCAGGTTATGTCCGAGAGTATGAGAGTAATCAGGCTGATGGCTGAGAATAATATATTAATAGTGAAAGGATCCGTACCGGGTCCCAAAGGTGGTTACGTAATAATTACAAAGTGATGGAATTATCTGTTCTGAATATTGATGGTAAAGAGACCGGAAGGAAAGTCAGTTTAAATGACTCGGTCTTCGGCATTGAACCCAACGACCATGCCATTTATCTGGATACAAAGCAGTACCTGGCAAATCAAAGGCAGGGTACTCATAAAGCCAAGGAGCGTGGTGAGGTGGCAGGAAGCACCAGAAAGATTAAGCGTCAGAAGGGAACCGGTACAGCACGCGCCGGCAGCATTAAGAGCCCTCTCTTCAGGGGAGGTGGCCGTATCTTCGGTCCCAGACCCAGGTTCTATGGCTTCAAGCTTAACAAGAAAGTTAAGGAACTTGCAAGAAAATCAGCTCTTTCCTATAAAGCTTCATCAAATAGTATTATTGTTCTGGAAGATTTCTCCCTTGAGGCTCCTAAAACAAAGGAAATGATCAAAATGGGCAGTAATCTGAATATAGCGAATAAAAAATTGCTTTTTGTTTTATCGGAACAAAATAATAATATATATTTGTCATCCCGAAATGTACAAGGGCTGGATGTTGTAACTGCTGGAGAATTAAGTACTTACAAAATTATGAAGGCCTCAACACTGATCCTTGTAGAGAGCGCAGTTGACGTTTTGCAATCAGCTTTTGAAAATTAGAAAATTTAAAGTGATGAATATTTTGCTTAAACCAATAGTGACTGAAAAAATGACAAGCCAGGGCGATAAGTTCAACCGCTATGGTTTTGTGGTAGCCAGGAGTGCAAATAAACTGCAGATAAAGAAAGCAGTGGAAGAGCTTTATGGTGTTACCGTCGAGTCAGTCAATACAATGCGTTACGGAGGGAAGGTAAAGAGCCGTAATACAAAGTCGGGTGTTCTGACAGGTAAAACTGCGGCTTCCAAGAGAGCGGTAGTAACCCTGGCAGAAGGTAACAAGATAGATTTTTACAGCAATATTTAAAAACCTATATGGCAGTCAGAAAGATCAAACCTGTAACACCAGGTCAGAGACACAAGATCATCAGCGCTTTTGATACTATCACAAGTGCTGTGCCGGAGAAATCCCTCCTCAGACCGCTGAGAAAATCAGGAGGAAGGAATGTTAACGGCAAAAGGACTATGAGGTACATCGGTGGCGGTCACAAGAAGATGTACAGGGTAATCGATTTCCTCAGGGAGAAAGATGGCATGAATGCTACTGTCAAGACAATAGAATATGATCCCAACAGGTCATCGAGAATTGCTCTTGTAGTATACGAAGACGGAGAGAAGAGATATATTATTGCGCCTGCCGGACTGCAGGTAGGGCAGAAGGTTCTGTCGGGAAAGGAGGCAGCTCCTGAGATCGGCAATGCTTTGTTCCTTAGTGATATTCCTTTGGGAACCATTGTTCACAACATAGAGCTCAAGCCGGGAAGAGGTGCAGCCATGGCACGCAGTGCAGGTACCTATGCACAGTTGTCGGCAAGGGAAGGTAAATATGCAACCATCAAGCTTCCTTCGGGAGAGACAAGACTGGTGCTTACCACCTGCAGGGCTACCATTGGTACGGTATCCAACGGCGATCACAACCTCGAGAGATCAGGAAAAGCCGGTCGTTCAAGGTGGCAGGGCCGCAGGCCAAGGGTCAGGGGTGTTGTTATGAACCCGGTTGATCACCCAATGGGTGGTGGTGAAGGAAGAGCTTCAGGAGGTCATCCAAGGTCAAGAAAAGGTCTTCCGTCGAAGGGATACAAAACCCGTGACAAGAAGAAATACTCCGCTAAACTGATTGTTGAAAGAAGGAAAAAATAACTGATATATCATGAGCAGATCAATTAAAAAAGGCCCTTTCATTGAATTCAAGCTTGAGAAGAGAGTTCTTGGGATGAACGAGGGACAGAAGAAATCAGTTCTCAAAACATGGTCGAGAAGATCGGTTATATCGCCTGACTTTGTAGGACATACAATAGCAGTTCACAACGGGAACAAATTTATCCCCGTATACATTACCGAGAACATGGTAGGGCATAAGCTAGGAGAGTTTGCGCCTACACGTACCTTCAGGGGTCATTCCGGCAATAAGTAATCTGTAATGTAAACGGAAAAATTTTTACACATGGGTGCAAGAAAAAGAAATACAGCAGAGCAGAAGAAAGAGGCTGCAAAGAAACGTTATAGTGCAGTACTCAGGAACTGTCCCACATCACCGCGCAAGATGAGACTTGTTACCGGTATGATCAGCGGAAAAGAAGTTAATAAGGCGCTTGATATCCTGAGGTTCAGTCCCCAGGAAGCATCACGCAAGGTGGAGAAGCTTCTCCTGTCGGCCATTGCCAACTGGCAGTCGAAGAATGAAGGTGTCAGGGTTGAAGACAGCAGCCTGTATGTCAAAGAGGTCTGTGTTGACGGAGGCCGTGTACTTAAAAGACTGCAGACAGCTCCCCAGGGAAGGGCTCACAGGATCAGAAAGAGATCCAATCATGTGACACTGGTTCTCGACAGTAAGGAAAAGGAAGTTGAAAATTCATCAAAATAAATTAGATGGGACAGAAAGTAAATCCGATAGGTAACAGATTAGGTATAATCAAAGGTTGGGATTCGAACTGGTTCGGAGGCAAGGATTTCTCCAGCAAACTGGTTGAAGATACCAAAATAAGGGAGTATCTGAATGCCAGGCTTGCCAAGGCCAGCATCTCAAAGATAGTTATCGAGAGAACTCTGAAGCTCATTACAGTAACTGTCAATACGGCACGTCCCGGTATTATTATAGGAAAAGGGGGCCAGGAAGTTGACAAGCTCAAGGAAGAGCTCAAGAAAATTACAAAAAAAGAAGTTCAGATAAACATATTTGAAGTTAAAAGACCTGAACTGGATGCCAACATTGTTGCCAATAATATAGCCCGTCAGCTTGAAGGCAAAATTTCGTACAGAAGGGCCATCAAGATGTCAATTGCTTCGACCATGAGAATGGGATCGGAAGGTATCAAGGTTCTTATTTCTGGTCGTCTGGGCGGTGCCGAGATGGCAAGGAGCGAGACATATAAGGAGGGACGTATTCCCCTTCATACACTCAGGGCTGATATTGATTATGCTCTTGCCGAGGCTCACACCAAAGTAGGTCTGATTGGTATCAAGGTATGGATTTGCAATGGTGAAGTCTATGGAAAGAGAGACCTCAGTCCTAATATCGGTGCAAGGAATGCCAAGAACAAAAGCCTTAAGAGAAGGGCAAAGAAATAAGACTTAGTAGAAAACTATATAACATTATTTGAGCCATGTTACAACCGAAAAGGACCAAGTACAGAAGAGCCCAGAAAGGAAGAATGAAAGGCAATGCACAGAGAGGCAATCAGCTGGCATTCGGATCTTTTGGTATCAAAGCACTTGAGGAGACCTGGATTACAGGAAGGCAGATAGAAGCGGCCCGTCAGGCTGTGACCCGTCATATGAAACGTGAAGGTCAGTTATGGATAAGGGTATTCCCCGATAAACCTATAACAAAGAAGCCTGCCGAAGTACGAATGGGTAAGGGTAAAGGTGCTCCGGAAGGATTTGTTGTCCCTGTTACACCGGGACGTATCCTTATTGAAGCCGAAGGTGTGCCTTTTGAAGTGGCAAAAGAAGCTTTGAGGCTCGGTGCACAGAAGCTTCCTATAACAACAAAATTTGTTGTAAGACGCGATTACGTACAGGAATAAAAATTTGAGAAAGATGAAAACTTCAGAAATAAGGGAATTAAGTACACCTGATCTGCTCGAACGTATAGATACAGAACAGACTATGATAATCAGGCTGAAGCTTAATCATGCGATTAATCCTCTTGATAATCCGCAGAAGCTAAAACACTCAAAAAGGGTTATAGCACGTCTGCTTACTGAACTGCGCAGCAGGGAGTTGAATAAGAAATCAAATAGCTAGATCAGCAATGGAAAGGAATCTCAGAAAAGAACGTGTTGGTATCGTTGTCAGTAATAAAATGGACAAATCCATCACAGTTGCCGTGAAAGGTAAAATCAAACATCCCATATATGGGAAGTTTATTAATAAAACAAAGAAGCTGATGGCGCACGATGAAGAGAATTCATGCAATATTGGCGATACCGTACGTATATCTGAAACCAGGCCGCTAAGCAAGAACAAAGCCTGGAGGTTAGTTGAAATAATTGAAAGAGCCAAGTAATTATGATACAGCAGGAGAGCAGATTGACAGTAGCCGATAACTCAGGTGCAAAGGAAGTTCTTTGTATCCGTGTTCTTGGTGGCAGCAAAAAGAGATATGCCTCTGTCGGTGACAGAATAGTTGTAAGTGTTAAAAGTGCACTTCCCTCGGGCGACGCTAAAAAAGGTACAGTAAGCAAGGCCGTTGTTGTAAGAACTACCAAGGAGATCCGCCGTCCGGACGGGTCATACATACGTTTTGACGACAATGCAGTTGTTTTGCTCAACAACCTTAATGAAGTGCGTGGTACACGTATCTTCGGCCCCGTAGCCAGAGAGCTTCGCGACAAATATATGAAGATCGTTTCACTGGCACCCGAAGTGTTATAATGTTAATACAAACACAATGCAGAAGAAATTACATATAAAAAAGGGAGACACGGTTATGGTTATAGCCGGTGAATCCAAAGGTCAGAAAGGACGGGTCCTTGAAGTAGACAGAAATAAAGACAGGGCAATTGTTGAAGGTGTTAACCTGGTATCAAAACATACAAAACCCAATTCAAAATCACCGCAGGGCGGGATTCTGAAAAAAGAGGCCCCGGTACATATCTCCAACCTTATGATTATTGATCCCGCATCGGGAAAACCAACACGCATAGGCAGGAGACTTAATGACAAAGATAAATTAGTTCGTTATTCAAAAAAATCAGGAGAGGAGATCAAGTGATGTATACACCTGTGTTAAAAACGAAGTATAAAGACGAGATCGTCCCTGCATTATTTAAAGAGTTCGGTTACAAGACCGTTATGCAGGTACCCCGGCTTGAGAAAATAATCCTTAGTCAGGGTGTCGGACAGGCCATTGCAGACAAGAAACTGCTGGAGTTCGGGCTTAAGGAAATATCAGATATTGCCGGACAGAAAGCTGTTCAGACCTACTCAACGAAGGATATCTCAAACTTCAAACTTAGGAAGAACATGCCTATAGGAATAATGGTTACTCTCCGTAAGGACAAGATGTATGAGTTCCTCGAGAGACTGATTTCGGTTGCTCTTCCAAGGATCCGCGACTTCAAGGGAATAAACTCGAAGCTTGACGGCCGCGGTAACTATACTCTGGGTATAACCGAACAGATTATTTTCCCCGAGATTGACCTTGACAAAGTAGCCAAGATCATGGGTCTCCAGATCACCTTTGTCACCTCAGCTGAAAGAGATGAGGAAGCACTGGCACTGCTTAAACACTTTGGTTTACCTTTTAAAAACTCTAAAAATTAAACAGAATGGCTAAGGAATCGATGATAGCCCGCGAAGTAAAACGCGCAAAACTGGCCGAAAAATATGCCGCCAAACGTGCAAGGCTTAAGGCTGAAGGTGATTATATAGGACTGAGTCGTCTGCCCAGAAACTCAAATCCCAACAGGCAGAAGAACCGCTGCAAAATCACCGGACGAGCCAGGGGGTATATGAGACAGTTCGGAATCAGCAGGATTACTTTCAGGGAAATGGCATCATACGGTCTTATTCCGGGAGTGAAAAAAGCCAGTTGGTAATAATTAATTGAATATAAACTACAATAATCTACTATAATAAGATGACTGATCCAATTGCTGATTTGCTGACCAGAATAAGGAATGCCATAATGGCTGGTCATAAGGTTGTGGAGGCACCAGCATCCAATCTTAAAAAGGAAATAGCCAGGATCCTGTTTGAAAAGGGATATATCCTCAGCTACAAAGTGGTTGATGGTGACAACCCCCAGGGTATACTGAAGATAGCTCTCAAGTACAACCCCAAGAGCAAACATCCTGCAATAAAAAAAATAATGAGGGTAAGCCGTCCCGGATTAAGAAAATACTCGGGAACCGATGAGATGCCAAGAGTTCTCAACGGACTGGGTATAGCTATTATTTCTACCTCGAAGGGACTGATGACCGATAAGGAGGCGAGAAAAGAGAACATAGGTGGTGAGGTATTGTGTTACGTATATTAATAGGAGGTAAGCTTAATGTCACGAATAGGAAAATTACCTGTAAACCTGCCAGCAGGAGTCACTGTCAGCATAAGTGATTCCAACATGGTCAGTGTTAAAGGACCTTTGGGTGAGTTGGAACAGAAGATTGACAAGGACCTGAAGGTGGAAGTGGTCGATAATACTATTGTTTTATCAAGGCCGTCGGAGTCGAAGAATCACAAGTCTTTGCATGGACTGTACAGGGCGTTGATAGCCAATATGGTTACCGGAGTCTCACAGGGCTATACAAAAAAACTTGAGCTTGTTGGTGTTGGCTACCGTGCCGAAGCAAAGGGACAACAGCTTGAGATGAGCCTTGGTTACTCCCATGAGATCATACTGGAGCTTCCCGAGGAAATAAAGATAGAGACCAAGACCGAAAGGAGAAGCAACCCCGTCATTACTCTCACAAGTATTGACAAACAGCTTATCGGACATGTGGCTGCAAAGATCAGATCTCTTCGTCCGCCTGAGCCTTACAAAGGTAAAGGAATCAAGTTTGTAGGAGAACAGCTTAGAAGAAAGGCTGGAAAATCTGCTAGTGTTTAATCTGGTAAAAGTTTAAAAAGATGGCCTTAACCAAGTTGGAAAGAAGATCAAGGATCAGGATGAGGATCCGGAAAAAAATAAGCGGTACAACAGAAAAACCGCGTCTTGCTGTATTTCGCAGCAATAAACAGATTTATGTTCAGTTAATTGACGACCTGAACAGGGTGACTCTGCTGTCGGCCAGCTCGAAAGAGAAGGAATTCGCCGGCAAGGAAGGCATCACGAAGACCGAACAGGCTAAGCTTGTTGGAACGGCTCTTGCTGCCAGATGTAAGGAAAAAGGTATTGAAGATGTCGTATTCGACAGAAGCGGTTATAAATATCACGGAAGGGTTAAATCATTGGCTGACGCAGCTCGCGAAGGAGGATTAAAATTCTAATCAATTATGGCAAACGGTATAAGAAAAGTAAAAACCAGCGACCTGGAACTAAAAGACAGGCTTGTCAGCATCCAGAGGGTTACAAAAGTTACCAAAGGTGGACGTACATTCAGCTTCTCGGCAATTGTTGTCGTGGGAAATGAAGACGGTGTTGTAGGTCACGGACTTGGTAAGGCAAGTGAGGTAACCACAGCTATAGCAAAAGGTATCGAGGATGCAAAGAAAAACCTTATAAAAGTCCCGGTTATCAACGGAACCATTCCTCACGAACAGATTGCTAAGTTCGGCGGTGCCAAAGTATTTATCAAGCCTGCTTCTGACGGTACCGGTGTAAAGGCCGGTGGTGCCATGCGTGCAGTCCTTGAAAGCGTAGGCGTAAAGAATGTGCTTGCCAAATCCAAAGGCTCTTCAAACCCTCATAACCTGGTGAAAGCCACAATGGCCGCCCTTCTGGAGGTTCGTGATGCATACACCGTTGCAGAGCATAGAGGTGTTGCAATGGATAAAGTCTTTAACGGTTAGAAAAATTACATTACGATGGCAAAGATTCGTGTAACCCAGGTAAAAAGCAAAAACGGAAAACCCGAGAGACAGAAAAGAACTCTTGAAGCATTGGGAATCCATAAATTAAACCATAGTGTTGAACATGAGGCAACACCAGCCATCCTGGGAATGGTGGAAAAAGTAAGACACCTTGTTAAGGTTGAGAATATTTAAGGTATTAACAGTATTATAAGTAAAGTTATGGATTTGAGTAACTTAAGACCTGCTAAAGGATCGGTTAAGAAAAGCAAGCGTGTTGGCCGCGGACAGGGTTCCGGTAGGGGAGGAACTTCTACCAGAGGCCATAAAGGTGCCAAACAGAGGTCAGGTTATAGTAAGAAGATAGGCTTTGAAGGTGGCCAGATGCCCCTCCAGAGACGTGTCCCCAAATATGGTTTCAAGAATATAAACCGCAGGGAATACAAAGGTATTAACCTTAGTACTCTGCAGGATCTTGCTGAAAAAAATAACCTTGAAAAGATTGACTTTGAGGTTCTCAGGGTGGCCGGACTTGTTTCAAAAAATGCACTTGTAAAGATACTTGCAAAAGGAACCCTTGAAAGAAAAATCGAGGTCCATGCCCATGCATTCAGCAAAGCAGCAGTAGAAGCAATTGAAGCCCGGATGGGAACTGTCGTAAAAATATAAGTTCATGAGACTGATTCAGACATTAAAGAACATCTTTAAGATTGAAGATCTTCGTGCAAGGATAATCTATACCCTGGGTATAATTCTGTTATACCGGCTCGGGAAATATATTACCCTCCCCGGAATAGACCCCTCACAGCTGGCCGGTCTGAAGAGCCAGACTTCACAGGGTATTATGGGACTGCTTGATATGTTTTCGGGTGGTGCATTCTCACAGGCTTCTATCTTTGCCCTCGGCATAATGCCGTATATCTCGGCATCAATTGTCATCCAGCTTCTCGGGATGGTATTCCCGTATTTTCAGAAACTCCAGAGAGAAGGTGAAAGCGGCCGTCGCAAGATGAATCAGTATACAAGGTATCTTACTGTTGCTATCCTTGTCCTTCAGGCTCCCACATATCTGGTTAACCTTTCAGCCCAGCTCCCTGCATCGGCTTTCATTCTGTCGGGATTCTTCTTTAAGTTCTCATCAGTGGTGATTCTGACAGCAGGTACCATGTTCGTCATGTGGCTCGGTGAAAAGATTACAGATAAGGGTATAGGTAATGGTATTTCACTTATAATAATGATAGGTATTATTGCCAGAATGCCGGCTAACTTCGTGTTCGAGTCAGGAACAAGGCTTAACGGAGCAGGCGGACCGATAGCTCTTATTGTCGAAGTGGTTGTGCTCTTTATTGTGATCCTCGGAACCATTCTTCTTGTTCAGGGTACACGCCGTGTCCCTGTACAGTATGCCCGCAGGATTGTAGGTAACAAACAATATGGCGGTGTCCGCCAGTATATCCCCCTTAAGGTTAATGCTGCAGGTGTTATGCCTATCATCTTTGCCCAGGCTATCATGATGCTCCCGATAATCGTGGCCGGATACTCAAATTCAAGTTCCGGTTTTGTTATTGCCTTTTCAAATATGTATGGGTTCTGGTATAACCTGGTGACAGCCATACTTATCATTCTCTTCACATACTTCTATACAGCCGTCACCATTAACCCGGTACAGATGGCCGACGATATGAAGAA
>JAVEZD010000040.1:0-16237 GCA_034003165.1 Bacteroidales bacterium
AACTATTCAAGTGCCACCTCTGCTGACCTGGCAACGGATGCAGCAGCAGCACTCGACTTTCTTAAAACACGCACTGAGATAGACCCTTCAGCCATAGGACTTGCCGGTCACAGTGAAGGAGGTCTTATAGCCCCTATTCTTGCTTCGTCACGAAAAGATGTGGCATTTATAGTGTCGCTGGCTGGTCCCGGAGTAAAAGGAGAAGATATAATCCACAGGCAGAACAGTGACATCAGCCTGGCTATGGGCCTAAGTCCTGCTGATATAAAAGAGTCAATAGCCGTTAACAGGAAACTGTATTCTGTCCTCAGAAAAGAGCCTGACAATGCCAGAGCCGAGGAAAAGATCAGACAGACTTATGCAAAGATCCTCGACAAGCAGAAGGTCACAGGAGCAGAAAAGGAAGAGGCTATGAAACTGCTGGCCGCCGGGTTCAACCCCGTGATCTTTACCTGGTACAGGTATTTTATCTCTCTTGACCCGGCAAAATACTGGAAAAAAACCAGTTGTCCGGTGCTTGCACTAAATGGTGAAAAGGACCTCCAGGTTTCGGCTGAACTCAACCTTCCTGCAATAGAAAAAGCCCTCATATCGGGAGGAAACAGCAAGGTGACCACTATAAGCCTTCCGGGTCTGAATCACCTCTTTCAGAATTCTGAAACCGGACTACCGACAGAATATGGTGAGATTGAAGAAACTTTCTCTCCTGAAGTTCTAAGGATCATAGCAGACTGGATCCTTGATCTTTAGCGCCACGGGCAAGTTTTTTAAGAATCATTTTAGCCCTTGCTCTGACACCGGCTGATTCAGATTCGTTTATCATACTAAGTGAGATTACCAATTCGCCGGTAAGTTCAGGATACAACTGTACCAGTCTGTAGAGTATCTCCATGGAATATGCTTTGACAGCTATCGATGCACCCCCGGAATTCAATGCATTGAAGCAGTAATCGGCCAGCAGCCCATGGTGGTCAGTATCTATCTTTCCCGGATGGGTAACAGCTACTATTCTCAGGATGCAACGCAGAGTGCCGTCATCGGACATCCTGTCCAAGCCGTCAATTATTACATTAAGAAAAGGCAGAAGCTTTTCGGGATTCTTATCAGCCAGCTTCCCAAGTATCCAGGCTGCACGCGAGGATAGTCTTCTGTTTTCTGAAAAGGTAAATGCGACGAGGGAATTGAGCATCTCAGGGCTTTCCATCGCAGATCCGGCAAGCCAGACCGCCTCTCCCGCAGTTCTGACTCCCTCTATCATTGTCCCTAGTTCCTTCAGATCGCCTTCTGATACTGAAGGGGAACCAACGACCCCGGTGGCAGCGGCCGATACCAGTGAAATATATCTGCGTGCAACCTCCACATCAGCTTCACATAAGTCAATGGATACAAGTCCCGACACTGAAACCCACCTGAATGAAATATGCTCAGTAAGAACCGGCTCATCATCAAGGGTATGACAGATGAAAGGTATTAGTTTTACCGACTTGAAGGAATAGTCATATTCAACAGGATCAAGTATGCCTGTTATAATGATGTCCATAGCCAGTTCCTCAGAGATCTCACGTATAACCGACTCCTCAGGAGACTCGCCACTGTCAACCTTCCCTCCGGGAAACTCCCATTTATACGGATGATCACTATCCCTTCCTCTCTGGACAACCAGGATACTTTCAGCCTCATTGAGGATTATAGCACAGCTTACATCAATCATGGCTTATTCCTGAAGAAGGTCGATATACAATGGAATCACAAGCATATATTCATATTTGTTCGAATCAGCATCATATCTGAAAGAGTAGTGAGTTATTCCATTGGTTATCATAACATAAGGCACCCTGAATTCCATATTGTATACCCCTATCTGTTCACGAACTTTTTCGTTCTCGGCAACCGGCACATCGGGTGCTTTGCACTCTACAATCATCACAGGCTCGCCCCGTCTGTTATGAACCAGGATATCAGCTCTTTTTCTGAGGTTATTCAGCCGGAACATAACCTCAATGCCTATCAGACCCGGAGGATATCCTCCCTCTTCAATGAGATACCTGACAAAGTTCTGTCTTACCCATTCCTCAGGAGTAAGCCTGACCCATTTTTTTCTTATGGCGTCGAAAATCATTTCAGAGCCCTCCCTGCCAGTAACCCTGAATGAATATTGCGGTAAATTTAACTGTTTCAACTTTGTTTTTGTATTTTTGAAACCGGCAACCAGTAATCCGGGTCCTCAGCTTTCAGGCTACCTTGCTTTTGTTTGCGTTAGCTGAGAAAGCCGGAAGACCATTTTTGAAATCATCTGCACCGGAGTGATGATTATTACTGCAAATATATTGAGAAAAACAGAGCAGGATAAAAATGAAGACCAAAGAAGAAATAGTAAATAACTGGTTGCCCCGGTATACGGGCAAGACCATCGATTCGTTCGGGAAGTATTTTCTTCTCACGAATTTTCTTTATTATGTTGAACTGTTTGCCAGATGGCACAATGTACCTGTTGAAGGCAGGGATAAGAACATGCCTAATGCCACAGCTGACGGCATTACAATAATAAACTTCGGAATGGGGAGTCCCAATGCAGCAACCATCATGGACCTGCTGAGTGCCATCAATCCCAATGCAGTACTTTTTCTTGGGAAATGCGGCGGACTTAAAGCCAAAAACACCCTTGGGGATCTTATTCTACCCATTGCAGCCATCAGGAGTGACGGAACCTCAAACGACTATCTTCCCGCGGAGGTACCTGCCCTACCTGCCTTTAAACTGCAAAGTGCCATCTCAGCCACTATTATAAGGTCGAATATGGAATACTGGACTGGTACAGTTTTTACTACCAACAGGAGAGTGTGGGAATATGACGACAGATTCAAAAAATATCTCCTTAAGACCAGGGCTATGGCCATTGATATGGAAACAGCCACCATCTTTACTGTTGGATTCGCAAACGAGATACCTACAGGAGCACTCCTGCTGGTGTCGGACCAGCCTATGATATCTGCGGGGATAAAGACAGAAGCAAGCGACCGGCTCGTGACAGATAAGTTTGTTGAGACCCACCTTAAAATAGGTATTGAGTCACTTAGAGAAATCATTGACAACGGTATCTCAGTAAAACACCTCAGATTCTGATCATGAACATCACCTACGAAGAAATAATATCCGATCTGAGGAAGAGGATCTTTAAACCCATATATTTTCTGGCGGGCGAAGAACCTTATTACATTGATCTGATCTCAGACTACATAGAAGAAAAGGTGCTTTCAGATTCAGAGAAAGCTTTTAATCAGATAATAATCTACGGCGAGGATACCACAATAAGGGATATAATTGAAACAGCCCGGCGTTTCCCGATGATGGCCACTCACCAGGTCATCATAATAAAGGAAGCCCAGACTCTGAAAAAAATTGATGAGCTGCTTGTTTACCTTGAGAAACCTCTTTCATCCACAATACTTGTAATCAATTATAAGTATAAGACTGTTGACAAAAGAACGAAACTCTTTAAAACACTTGACAATCAGGCACTTTACTTTGAATCTCCGCGCCTCAGGGACTATCAGGTCCCGGGGTGGATAGAGAGGTACCTGATGGCCAAAGGATTGAAATGCGATCCTTCAGCATCAGCAATGATGACAGATTATCTCGGGACCGACCTTCACAAGATTGCCAACGAGCTCGACAAGCTTCTTATAACCCTTCCAAAAGATAAAAAGCTCATAACATCTGATCTAATTGAGAAGAACATAGGGATAAGCAAGGATTACAACAATTTTGAACTTCAGAAAGCCGTCGGTGAAAAAAATGTCCTTAAGGCAAACAGAATAATCATATATTTTGCAAACAACCAAAAAGACAATCCGATAACCCTTACTATTGCTTCATTGTTCAGTTTCTTCACAAAGCTGCTTACCTGGCATTATCTCACAGACAAATCAAAAAACAATGTGGCTTCAGTGCTAAAGATTAACCCTTTCTTCGTAAAGGACTATGAGACAGCAGCTGCAAAATACAATGCTTCACAGACCATTGCGATCATTGGTCTGTTAAGGACCTTTGACATGAAGTCAAAGGGATTCGGGGATCTGAGTACTGAGGCGGGAGACTTGCTTAAAGAGCTTATTTTTAAGATAATCCACATCTGATGAGCCATCAGGCAAATCAGCAGAATATAAGGAGACAATATCAGTTCATCTCGGGCGACTCAGGGAAATTGGCCCATACACGGTATTTATTTTTCATCCCCTTAAGCACCCTTTTCCATGAATCCCTGCCCCGGCTGTTCATAATAATCTCTGATCTTACCCGGGCTATCACCCAGGAGTTCTCCCCGAGTTCCCTTTCGAGCTGACCGGCCGACCAGCCTGAATACCCAAGGAAGAAACGTATCTGCGAATGCCTGATTGACGCGTCTCTGATCATCTTCCTTATAGTATCAATCTCTCCCCCCCAGTAGATGTCATCATCCACATTAACACTCTGCGGTATCATATGTCCGAGGGTGTGAATATAGTGGAGGGTGTCAGGAGCTACGGGTCCTCCCATATTAAGGTTCTCATCCCATCCCTCAAACCCTGATATGGCATCGCTTACCCTAATATCGAGTTTCTTGTTAAGTATAAAACCTACTGAACCTTCCGGATTATGATCTGTAAGATATACAATGGTCCTGTTGAAGAAAGTGTCAGGAAGGAAAGGTTCTGAAATAAGAATTTTCCCCTTCCCGGGTATCTTGTCCTCAGGTAAAATCTCAAACAAATCCAGCTCCTCTTTCATTCCCTTCATTTATAAGAACCAATTTACAATTTTTTTCAGGAAAAACAGACTATTGTTAATATTTGACTGGATTTTTAAAAAAATGATCTTAAACTTCTTAATTGTATAAACACAGCCGTATTATGGAAGCTCTGCTAAAAATGATTATGCAGAGAATCACTTTGCGAAACATGATTTCTCATCTCTGAAGAATCAGATGCCTTCTTATGGATCAAGAACTGTAATCAGTCTCAGGTCTGTAACGGTGTTTCAGAATTTCCCCGGATAGGCTTCTTTCATTATCTGATACACCTTATCAAATACATCCTCAGCATTGGGCTTTGAGAAATAATCTCCGTCGGTTGTATAGGCTGGCCGGTGTTCCATTGCAGTGAGGGTTGAAGGAGGTGAATCAAGAAGGTTCCATGCCCCCTGCTTTTCGAGGATTTCCTGCATCATATATGCCGTCGTGCCACCAGGCACGTCTTCATCAACAAGCAGCAGCCTGCCTGTCTTTCTCAGTGAATCATGGATAAGTCCCCTCCTGTCGAAAGGCACAAGAGTCTGGGCATCAATAAGCTCAACTGATATGCCATGTGCTTCAAGCTGTTTCACGGCTTCAGCCGCTACCTTAACAGTCGATCCGTAGGTGACTAGTGTCAGGTCAGTTCCCTGGTTCATTATCTCAGGAACCCCTAGTTCAATCCTGAACTCCCCAAGATTATCAGGCATGATTTCCTTAAGCCTGTAGCCGTTAAGAGGCTCAATAACAATTGCCGGATCGTTGCCTTCGAGAAGGGTATTATAGAATCCGGCCGCCCTTGTCATATCTCTTGGTGAGCATACATAAACGCCTCTCACGGAGTTAATAAGCATACTCATGGGTGAGCCCGAATGCCAGATGCCTTCAAGCCTGTGACCCCTGGTGCTTATAATAAGTGGTGCAACCATCCTTCCGGCGGTGCGGTAATGAGTGGTGGCAAGATCATCACTAAGTACCTGCAGGGCATACATAAGGTAATCAAGATACTGAATCTCGGCAATAGGCCTCATACCTCTAAGGGCCAGACCTATACCCTGACCGAGAATAGTGGCTTCCCTGATGCCCGTATCAGTGATCCTCAGGTCACCGTATTTCTTCTGCAGTCCTTCGAGTGACTGGTTGACTCCACCAATATTACCTGTGTCTTCTCCGAAGGTAACAAGCAGGGGATACTTCTCAAACAACTTGTCGTAGTTATCCCTGAGCACCTGGCGTCCGGGAACTTCAGGAGAAGTATCAGAATAAACAGGAGGCACTGGTCTGACATTGAGAACCGAAGTAGCTGTCTCATTATAAAGGAAGGTGTTGTAGCTCAGAGAAGCATCAGCATAGTTCCTTTTCAGCCATCCGTGAAGCTCCTCCCTCAGGTTATCGGGTTTATTACACGAGTTGCATATATTCCTTAGTATCTTTCTTGCAGCCATGAAGTTATCTTTCCTGATAGGTGTAATAACCTTCTTAAGATCTTCCGTGATATCCTCAACCGAAGCTTCCTTTACAGCTTCAGCACACCTGCAGCTTCTTTCATTGATTATCCTTACAAGGGCATCCCTCTCGGTTTTTATGGGATTCTGGAACATCTCCCAGCTTTTCTTCCTGGCTTCTTTGGCTTCTTCGAGTGCCCCGGCTGCAATACTGTCGAGTTCATCAGCACCGGCAATTTTTTCTGATATTATCCACTCCCTCATTTTTACAATGGGATCGTACTCATCTTCCCACTTAAGTCTTTCCTCGGGCTTGTATCTCTCATGCGAACCCGAAGTGGAGTGACCCAGAGGTTGTGTAACCTCCTCGATATGAAAAAGTACCGGAGTGTGCTCTGTTCTGCATATTTCTATACCCTCTTCATACATCTTTATCAGTCCGGGATAATCCCAGCCCTTGCCCTTGAATATTCTTATGCCGGGTCTGTCAGGCTCGCTTTCAAACCCTTTCATTATATCGGATATGTTACCTTTTGTTGTCTGGTATTTTTTCGGTACCGAAATACCGTAACCATCATCATAAACAGAGATAGCCATTGGGACCTGAAGCACACCAGCAGCATTCATTGTTTCCCAGAAATGCCCCTCCGATGTACTGGCATCACCTATTGAACCAAAAGCCACTTCATCTCCTTTTGAGGTAAGAGTAGTGAAACCATGGAGTGCTGTATTATGCCTGAACAGTCTGGAGGCATATGCCAGCCCCAGAAGTCTTGGCATCTGACCGGCTGTGGGTGATATGTCGGACGAGGAATTTTTCTGTTTCATAAGGTCGCGCCAGGAGCCGTCGGGATTGATGTTTGGCACTGAAAAATGGTTATTGAATACACGGCCTCCACTACCTGTTGTTACTTCCCTGTCGGTATTACCGTAGAGCTGATGAAAAAACTCAAGGGCATTGTAAAGGCCCAGAGCCATCATCCAGGTCTGGTCGCGGTAATATCCCGAACGCCAGTCTCCATCCCTGAACTGTTTTGCCATCGCTAACTGTACAATCTCCTTACCATCACCAAAAATTCCGAATTTGGCTTTACCTGTTAATACTTCACGCCTTCCGATCACACTTAGATTCCTGCTAAGGTTGGCAAGCCTGAAATCTGATAATATAGTTTCCCTGTTCATATCCTGATAACATAATTTATTTTATTCTTAGACCGGAAACTGTTTTATTCCGGTAACACATTCATTAAACAAACCAGGCCGCAGGTTGTTTAATCATTAGTGAATAAATGATATCTTTGCCATGCAAAAAAAGACAGGAAGAATTATTTTTTCTTCATAATACGGATAAACACAGAAGGAGGCACTTATGATAATTAAGCTATTGATAATAACCCTTGTCATTCTTTTAATCTCTGTAGCCTTTCTTGGTATCAGTATGCTTATAAAAAAGGATGGTCGTTTTCCCGATACCCATGTAGGACATAACAAAGAGATGAAGAAGAGAGGCATCAGGTGTGCACAGCATAACGATCTGGGATGCAATCCCACCTCTGATTTCCCGGGATGCGGCAGTTGTGCCGAACGTGCCGGTAATCTCTGAACAATGAGGTTCTCATAAAGACAGCCCCGCTGAGGCTAGTTTTCTGAAATATTCTTTTTAAATTTTTCTGTGGTCCAGGTCCTGAAGTTACCTTTCTCATCGGAATAAACCAGGAAGGCATCAAATTCGGGATGCTTCGCAAGGAACTCCACACACTTCTCTCTGCCCATCACCATACAGGCTGTTGCGATACCGTCGGCTGTTGCGCAGTCCCCGGCAATTATTGTTGCACTCAACAGTGTGTTTCGTGCAGAGAGACCTGTAACCGGATCAATTGTGTGTGAATATTTCACCCCGTCTTCGACATAAAATTTCCTGTAGTTGCCGGAGGTTGCCAGAGAACGGTCGCTGAGCCTTATGATGGCCTGCAGGTCGTTTCCGGGTATAAAATTATTCTCTTCGGGACGGTCAATACCTATCTTCCACTCCTCCCTGTTGCGGGTTCCCCTGGTCCTCACCTCTCCTCCTATTTCAACAAGGTAATTCCGGATATTGAGCCTGTCAAAATAACCTGCTATTACATCCACCGAATAGCCCTGAGCTATAGCATTGAAGTCGAGTTCTATACGGTCGTTGGTCTTAAGAACCTCCCCGTTTCTTATGGCTACCTTATCCATGCCTACAAGCTGAAGCAACGAATCGCGGAATGCCGGAGACACATTGCGTTGAGAATCGGGACCGAAGCCCAGGGCCTTCACCAGAGGACCTACAGTTACGTCAAAAGCCCCGCCTGTAATCAGTGAAATCTCCTTGGATCTTATAAATACCTCGGTAAAAAAAGTATCAAGGACAGGCTTTTGGTTACGGTTAACAGCTGAGAGTATTGAAGAGTCCTCGTAGAGTGACAGCGACAAATCAAAATTACGGAGTATCTTCTCAACGTTCTCCTTCATCTTTTCGGGAGGATAGCTTCCGTCATTCTCATAAATGATGCTGTAGGTAGTACCCTGTGCAAAACCGTTGAATGATGAGAACACAGCTTCGCCTGAGGTACACGAGAACAGTATGGCGCCTGCGATTACGCACCATACTGCTGTTGTCTTAAAAGTTTTCATCCGTTAATAATGTAACCTGAAAGTCTTTCCGTTTATCGTCGGAAGTAACACCGACGACGGAAACAGACTTTATTATACTCCGAAGTCGTCAAAGGCAATGTTCTCCTGAGGAACACCCAGGCTGTCGAGCATTCCGACAACTGCATTATTCATTACAGGAGGACCGCAGAAGTAGTATTCTATGTCCTCCGGCTCATCGAGCTTGCTCAGATAGTTATCAAGGAGCACCTGATGGATGAATCCCTTGTAGCCGGTCCAGTTATCTGAAGGAAGTGGTTCTGAAAGGGCCAGGTTAAAGGTAAAATTCGGGAATTCTTTTTCGATGGCTCTGAATTCATCCTCATAAAAGACCTCTCTCATAGATCTGGCCCCATACCAGTAAGAAACCTTCCTGTTGGTTTTCAGGGTATGGAAAAGATGGAAGATATGTGATCTCAGAGGAGCCATACCTGCACCACCACCGATATAAATCATTTCATTATCTGTATCCTTGATATGGAATTCTCCGTAGGGACCTGAGATCATAACCTTATCTCCCGGTTTTCTTGAGAAGATAAATGATGAACATATTCCCGGAGGAACATTCATGAACTGATTCCTGGCCTTATCCCATGGCGGAGTTGCAATTCTTATATTAAGCTTGATAAGGTTTTTTTCGGCAGGGAAGTTGGCCATTGAATAGGCACGGTAGGTCTCGGTAGTATTATTAATTGAGAGGTCCCACATCTTATAGCAATCCCAGTCACCTCTGAACTCATCTTCAATAATAAAATCACTGAAGCTGGTCTGGTATTTCGGGACATCAATCTGAATATAACCACCCGGATCAAAATTAAGTTCAGCTCCATCGGGTAGTTTAACAACAAATTCCTTGATAAAGGTGGCAACGTTCCTGTTGGATACTACCTCACATTCCCATTTCTTAATGCCAAGAACCGATTCAGGCAGCTTAATGGTCATGTTTTCCCTTACTTTTACCTGGCATCCGAGTCTCCAGTTATTAAGCTGTTCCTTTCTTGTAAAAAACCCGGTCTCGGTGGGCAGTATAGATCCGCCACCCTCCAGCACCTGGCATTTACACATGCCGCAGGTTCCTCCGCCTCCGCATGCCGAGGGCAGAAAGATCTGATTGTTTGTAAGGGTATTGAGCAGACTCGAACCGGGAGAGACCACCATCTCCCGGTCGTTAATCTTCAGGGTTACATCTCCTTTCGGGGATAGCTTGTCGCGCGCATAAAGAAGTACACTTACCAGCAGTAGAGTCAGGAGAAGAAAAACAATGATGCTTATCAATAAGGTACCTGCTGTTGTTATAGCTAAAACCATGATATATTATTTCATTAAATATTAATTCCCATAAATCCCATAAACGCAATTGCCATAAGGCCGGTAAGAATAAAAGTGATCCCCAGGCCCTTAAGAGGATCGGGCACATTGCTGTATCTCATCTTCTCACGTATGGCGGCTATTCCGGCTATTGCCAGGAACCAGCCCACTCCTGAACCGGCCGCAAAGACTGTAGCTTCAACCAGCGTACCATACTCCCTTTCCTGCATGAAAAGAGATGCACCCAGAATGGCGCAGTTAACAGCAATGAGGGGAAGGAAGATACCAAGTGAGTTGTAAAGGGAGGGACTGTATTTCTCAATCACCATTTCAACTATCTGTACCATAGCAGCAATGACTGCTATAAAAACCATAAACGAAAGAAAACTCAGATCAACATCTGCAAAGCCTTCTCCCATCCATGCAAGGGCACCCTTCTTAAGCAGATAGTTTTCGATAAGAAAGTTTACCGGGACAGTGATGAGCATAACAAAAATCACAGCTATACCCAGACCTACTGATGTCTTTACTGTTTTTGAAACAGCCAGGTATGAACACATACCCAGGAAGAATGCAAAAACCATGTTGTCGACGAAAATCGACCTTATAAATATATTCAACAGATTTTCCATAACATCCTAAGGTTATTTGTTTTCAATCAGACTTCTGTCCTTACTTCTCTGTACCCATATAATCAACCCCACTACTATAAGTGCCATAGGGGGAAGTATCATCATTCCATTATTCTCGTAACCAATCGAATACAGTCCGAGTTTCTCAATCACGGGATAATCCAGAATGGTGCCTGAACCAAGGAACTCCCTGAAAAAAGCCACTATAATCAGGATGATTCCATAACCTGCTCCGTTACCCAGTCCATCAAGGAAAGATGGCCATGGTTTGTTGGCCATGGCAAAAGCTTCAAGTCGTCCCATGATAATACAGTTGGTTATTATGAGACCCACAAAAACAGAAAGCTGTTTGCTTACGTCGAAGGCAAAAGCTTTAAGGAACTGGTCGACCAGGATAACCATGGTAGCAATCACCACCAGCTGAACAATGATCCTGATACGGTCGGGGATATACTGCCTGAGGGCAGCAATTACAACATTTGACACTGCTATGACTATGGTTACTGATAAGGCCATAACCAAAGCCGGCTTGAGCTTTACAGTAACGGCAAGGGCCGAACATATGCCCAGCACCTGTATGGTAATCGGGTTATTTGAACCCAAGGGGCTTGTCAGAAGCTGTATATTCTTAGCCGAAAACAACGGCTCTTTCTCCTGGTTGCTCATATGTTAATTTCTGTTAGTTAATAGGTAATCATTGTATTTGACTATACAGTCGAAAAGCATCTTTTCAAGAGCCTTGCTTGTAATAGTTCCTCCTGAAATAGCATCCACTCCATGAATATCACCGGGATCAGCTCCGCCCTTAATCACTTTAACTGAAACAAACTCCCGGTTGTCATATAGTTTCTTTCCCCTGAACATACTTTCAAAGGGTGTGGTGTTGATCTCTGCCCCAAGTCCCGGAGTCTCTCCCTTATGATCGAAAGTAGCTCCGTAAATGGTACTCAGGTCTGATCTGAGGGCTACATAACCATTTATTGGGCCCCAAAGTCCTTTCCCTTCAACAGGGATTATCATCACCTTCTCTCCGTCGTCGGGAGTAGCTGAGAAGACAGGAAGATACTGCTCGTCAAGGGGTTTTTTCTGCTCGCTGCGCAGGACAACATTAAAGGCATCAACGCCTTCAACCTTCTCACCACGTGAGTTAAGCACATAACTCTCTTTGATATATTTATCAAACAGTTCCACAGCATTTTCCGGTGTTGCCGGAACAAGAATGGATTCAAGCATGCTTCTCTTTTTTTCAATCTCGAGGTTTTTAGCCTGCCTTGGCTGCAATAGTGTGGCCGTAAGTGCCAGCAGTGTAGCCACCAGAATAACCATTACAGATGAAAAAATGAAGATATATCTGTTACTGAATTGCTTCATCTCTGTTAATTATTTAATGCGACCTTTGCGCGTTTTAGTCTTCTGTTGATATTAGCCCTTACCACATAATGGTCGATAAGCGGGGCAAAAACATTCATAAGCAGTATTGCCAGCATCACACCCTCGGGATAGGCAGGATTAAGAACCCTGATAAGTATCGAAAATGCTCCTATGAGGAAACCGTAAATCCATTTACCTGTCTCTGTCTGAGAGCCTGAAACCGGATCGGTCGCCATAAATACTGCACCGAAAGCAAAACCTCCCATCACGAAATGATAGTAGAAGGGCAGTTCCATATAGGCATTTGCCGAAAAAAGGTTAAGCAACAGGCCCATGAACAGTCCGCCTCCGAAAACACTTACAATTATCTTCCAGCTCCCTATTCCGGTCAGGATCAGAACAACGGCCCCAATCAAAATGGCAAGAGTGGATGTCTCTCCCACTGATCCGGGTATTGTCCCGATAAACATCTCCATAAAAGAAGGAAGCCCTGAGATATCACCTGCAGCACCTAAAGCCATGGGTGTTGCTCCTGAAAAGCCATCGGCAACAGTCTGGGCATTTACCAATCCCTCAGTCCACACCTTGTCGCCTGTCATCCAGCCGGGGTAACTGAAAAAGAGAAAGGCCCTGGCCAGCAAAGCAGGGTTGAAGATATTCATTCCTGTACCTCCGAAAACCTCTTTTCCGAGAATAACTGCAAAAGCCGTAGCAAGAGCAAGCATCCACAGTGGAATGTCAATAGGCATCACCAGCGGTATCAGAATTCCTGAAACCAGAAATCCTTCATTGATCTCATGCCCCTTTATCTGGGCTACTGTAAACTCTATTCCCAGACCGACTACATAGCTCACAATAAGAAGGGGTAAGAGCTTAAGGAAGCCGAACCAGAAAGCCTGTAAGATACCTGCATCCATACCTGTCGACCTGAAATGCTGCAAACCTGTGTTGTAAGATCCGAAAAGCAAAGCCGGAACCAATGCAATGATAACCACTGTCATGGTCCTCTTCAGATCAAGGCTGTCTCTTATATGTGAACCTTTGAAGGTCACCTTGTCGGGAACAAACATAAACGATTCAAACCCTTCAAATACCGAACGGAACATCGCGAACTTCCCTCCTGGGGTAAAATGGGGTTTTAGTTTATCTACCTGTTTTCTTAATGAATCCATTATATTGTATTATCTCATGTTTTTAATTCATCTCCTTCATCATCAGCTCAAGACCTTTGTTTACAATCGACTGTATCTCGATCTTGGAAGGACAAATAAACTCACAAAGAGCAAAATCCTCAGCTGCCACCTCATAGATACCGAGGTTTTCCATCGCCTCAATATCTTCTGCCAGAATGGCTTTAAGAAGCTGCATCGGGTAAATATCCATGGGTACAACCTTTTCGTACTGACCTGTCAATACAAAAGCCCTTTCGCCTCCGTGGAAGTTGGTGTCGGGCCTGAATTTCCTGCCAGGCATGAAAGACGACATAAAAGTCCTGAAAAAACTTAGCTTATCCATACCAGGGACCACCCATCCGAAAAACTCATGGTAATCTCCCTCGGGTATAACAGTTATCTGAGAGTCGTAGTAGCCCAGAAAACCCGATGGCTCAACCCTGGTTCCGGTAAGTACATTGCCGCTTATGTAACGTAGATGACCTTCCTTAACATTGCCATTAGTAACAGCCGAAACTGAACTGCCTGAAAGCATCCTGTAGTAACGCGGCTCTTTAACCTCTGAACCGGCAAGGGCAACAAGCCTCTCTGGTTTGTAAACACCTTCCTCAAAAAGACGCCCTATGGCAAGCACATCCTGTAGATTAACAAACCATACAAGCTCTCCTTTATTTACAGGATCTATGTGATGTATCTGTACTCCAACATTGCCTGCTGGGTGAGGTCCCGATACATTGAAAATCTCGACACCTTTTGTATCGGCAAGTACCGCCGACCCGGGGTTAAGACTGTCGAGAACCAGGTTGACCTTTCCCTTTGTAAGCCTTGACAGGGCACTGATCCCGGTCCTGTACCACGAGGCGTTCGAATTCTCCATTATGAAGTTGTAGTCAGGAGCAAGCGGAGCTGTGTCAAACCCTGAGATGAACACGGACTTAGGCTCAGTGGCCGGGTCAGCAACAATATGATAGGGTCGTTGCCTGACAGCGGGCCATAAGCCTGACAGCAAAAGGGCTGCCTTGATCTTCTCAGCCGGCAGTCCCGCAGGATCCGCCTTTTCAAAGCTGATATAATCGTCACCGGTCTTCTCAACAACAACTTCGAGGAGCTTCCTGCGCTCACCTCTTTCTATCGAAACAACCTTGCCGTTTACAGGTGAGGTAAAAAGTATCTCAGGACGAAGCTTATCACGAAAAAGAGCTTCTCCTGCTTTAACAATATCCCCGGTCTTCACAGCCAGCTTTGGCGTCAGACCCGGAAAATCGATTGGCTTAACAGCATACAGAGACGGAGCGGCATGCCCGGAAATCACAGTCACCGCAGCACCTTCCATCCTGATGTCATATCCTTTCTTTAATCTGATTGTTCTGGACATTATTTCATTAACGTATTTAAATTGCCTGGGGAAAAGAAATCAAGTCGTCAAAAAGAATTACAAAAATAAAAAATAGCTGTAGACTTTGTTAAGAAAGTCACAGGATAGATTTTAATTTTTTGCACTATTTTTGACAATATTATCAAAAATATTATGATAAAAAAACAATATATTTTCATCCTTATACCCCTGCTACTGATCCAAGCCACAGTTGCACATGCAGATAAGCCCCGTTTTTCAGACAGGGTGTTTGACAACAGGATTAAAACAGTATTACTCCACAGGGAAGGCTGGGAACTGTCGTATCCCCTCATCAGGCTGGGAAGTGATGACAGACTCATACTTAAGTTCGACCTGCTGGGAGATAATATCGAAACATACTACTATACTATTATTCACTGCAACAAGGACTGGGAAGAGTCAGACATTTTCAGAAACGACTATACAGATGGTTTCGATGACAATCCCATTGAAGAATATAAATCATCCTTCAATACTACAATTAACTATACTCACTATTCACTTACCATCCCAAATGAAAGAATGACAATCAAACTGTCGGGTAACTATATCCTGAAGGTCTTCCCCGCAGGCAGTCCCGATAACCCTGTCATCACACGCAGGTTCATGGTAACAGAGGATGCTGTAATTATTTCGGCCGATGTCCACCGTCCGCTTATGACATCAGAAAGCAACCACAGCCAGCAGGTCGATTTTACAATCAGATACCAGGGTAACAGCATAATCGATCCGCGGAATAACATTTTTGCCTTTATTATTCAGAATGGCAGGTGGGACAGGGTCGCCACAAACCTGGTTCCCGACTTCATCGGGAACAATGAACTAAGGTACAGTTCCCTGTCTGAGAAAACAACCTTCAGGGGAGGCAATGAGTTCAGATATTTCGATATCAAAAGCATACGTTACCAGTCGGAATACATAAGAAGCATAGATTTTCTTGACAGGGATTTCCATGTGCGGCTGACACCTTCGGAGAATCGCGAATTCAAACCTTATTTTTACTGGCAGGATTTCAACGGCAAATATATTGTGGCTCACCAGGAAGGAAGAGACCCTGACACAGATGCCGACTATGTCAGTGTTTATTTCAGCCTGCCGGCCTCGAATCCGGTGCCGGGAGGGAAGCTTTATGTTTCAGGAGCTTTTAACAACTGGATGCTCAATGAGAATAACCTTATGGTCTATGAACCTTCCACATCGTCATATCAGACAACAGTTCTGCTCAAACAGGGTTGGTATAATTATGAGTATGTTTTCCTGCCCGAAGGTTCAGCAACGGCTGTTTCGAAGTTTGAAGGCGACCATTTTGAGACCGAAAATGATTATACCATTCTTGTATATTACAGGAATCCACGCGACAGGTATGACAGGCTGACCGGAAGTCTTACCCTTAACACCCTTAACAGGATATCGCGCTAGTGCGTGTGATGGGCATCGATCCCATACTGCATCAGTACCGTATGCTTTAG
>JAVEZD010000041.1:0-16231 GCA_034003165.1 Bacteroidales bacterium
TCGATGATCCCGAAGTAGCTGCTTCGCGACGGGACCTCTGTCACTCCCTGTTTATCAAGAAGCTGGCGGGCCTGTTCGTACCTTCGGGTACCGGGTTGCAGGCCGGTAAGATCACCACCGTAAGGCGTCGGTTCACCCAGATAGTCGAATCCGGTCCACACAAACTCACCGAACACTGCCGGGTATTTGTCCATCAGTGCCCATTGCTGGTCGGGTGTGGAAGCCCAGGAGGGGTAGGCAAGATCATACGAAGAGACCTGGAAGATGCCACCTTCCGGAAGATTGTTATTAAGATCCCCTTCAACCACGGGAAAGAAATACTCACCCCTTGAGCTGACCGTTGAAGCAGACTCACTCGAATGGAAAGGTAAAAGGGCATTGTCCTCAAATTCAAAGAATGCATCATACCTGTAAAGCCTGTAGTTGATGCCAAAGACATCAACTGTCTTCTGAAAGCCGCTGGTTCCTGACTCGTCCCAGTTACAGCCTACCGTAACCGGCCTGGTATCGTCTTCCGACCTTATTACAGCCCTAAGCGATTCAGACATCGCCGGGTTGTTCTGGTCACCCACCTCATTGCCCGTGCTCCATATGATTACTGAAGGATGGTTCCTGTCGCGCCTTACCATTGCCCTCAGGTCTTCCTCATGCCAGGCATAGAAGAGGGTGTTGTAGTCATTTCTTTTCTTGGGGGTTTTCCAGGTGTCAAAGGCCTCATCTTCGACAAGGAAGCCCATCCTGTCGCACAGATCAAGTAACTCGGGGGCCGGAGGGTTATGACTTGTTCTTATGGCATTGCAGCCCATCTCCTTAAGTATCAGCAATTGCCGTTCTGCTGCCCTGGTGTTGAAAGCTGCTCCCAGCGCTCCAAGATCATGATGGTTGCAGACACCTTTAATATCAACTCTTTCTCCGTTCAGAAGGAAGCCATCACGGGGAGTAAACTCCAGGGTCCTGAACCCAAACCGCACATCTTCCGAGTCGGTTTTCTGATCCCCCTGCAAAAGTGTTACCCTGCATATATACAGCCTGGGATCATCAAGCTTCCAGAGTGCAGGATTTCCGACAGTAAGGTCAAACCTGAACTTATGCCTTCCTTTGGCCTGCAACACAACCGGGGATGAGGTATACTCAGCAACAGCATTACCGGAAGGACTCCCGGCCGCATCTGTCTGAAAGACCTCTGTCAGGACTCTCACAGGAACCGTACCGGCGTTATGGCTTTCCACTTCGGTACTGACACTTACTATCGCGCTCTCCTTCTTTATCTCAGGTGTTGTGCAAAAGATCCCGTTGTGTGAGATATGTACCTGTGATGTCTTTACAAGCCATACGTTCCTGTAAATGCCGGCGCCCGGATACCATCTTGAATCCCATGCTTTAGTATTTAGCCTTACAGCAATGATGTTTTCCTTCCCGAATTCAATGTAGGGTGTCAGATCCAGCCTGAAGGATGTATATCCGTAAGGCCAGCTTCCGGCAGCTTTCCCGTTAAGCCAGACTTCGGCATAGGCCATGGCCCCGTCAAAATCAATATATATCCTTTTTCCCCTGTCTTCCTCGTTCAGCGTGAAGTGTTTCCTGTACCAGCCTATTCCCTTCCATGGGAGAAGTCCCGTGTTGTTCTCAAGGGTGTCGCTGAAGGGGCCTTCAATGGCCCAGTCGTGGGGCAGGTCGAGAGACCTCCACGATGAATCGTCAACAGATGGCATCTGAAGTCCATCAGGCTCCCTGTCGAAAGTAACATCCTCATCAGAGGCATTGAAATACTTAACGAATTTCCAGTCGTCGTTGAATGATACGCGGCTTCTGCGGCCTTCCTGACCCGATAATGTCATCTGAAAGCACAGTATCACCAATATGGTAAGGCATACGGAGAGAAGGTTTCTTTTCATGGCAGTGGGTTTATTTCCTTCTCCAAGGTAGGGAAAAGGAATAAAATGGCAAACAAAAATAAGGCAGTTCAAATAATTCGGGTTTTGTTTTCCCATGACCCTCAAATTGGTTATTTTAGACTTAGATTAATCATTTAACAACTGATCCATGAAGAAAGCTGTACTTTTCTTATTTTCAATATTTATATTCCTGGCAGTCACAGCCCAGGATAGTGGTTTCCTTTCAAATATTTACGGTTATATAGAAGATCCTGCCGTTTTTGAACTTAACCAGACCGGGGGTCATGTTCCTCTGGTACCGTACAGCGACAGAAATGATGCCCTGCTCAATGAGAAAAGCAGGTCAGCATGGTTTCTTTCCCTTAACGGAGACTGGAAATTTCACTATTCGGATACACCCGAAGGTATTCCCGAAGAATTTTTCAGGGAAGGATATAACGACAGGAAATGGAATACCATTGAGGTGCCTTCAAACTGGGAGATGAAGGGTTACGGTGATCCGCTTTTCAGGAATGTATCAACCCCCTTCAGACCCGACCCTCCCAGGGTACCCCGTGAATATAACCCCTCCGGTGCCTATCGCACCACTTTTACCCTCCCCTCATCCTTCAGGGAAAGAGAAGTCTTTCTGCGACTTGAGAAAGTGGCTTCCGCCTCGTTTGTATGGGTGAACGGAAAAGAGGTGGGATACAATGAAGGTGGCCAGGAGCCCTCGGAGTATAACATAACCGGATTCCTTAAACCGGGAAAGAATACTGTTGCCATAGCAGTGCTGAAGTACTCCGATGGTTATTATCTCGAGGATCAGGATTACTGGCGTCTTGCAGGCATCTTCGATGATGTATGGCTGTATGCGGCCCCGAAGGTTCATATCTTCGACTGGCAGGCAATAACCGACCTCGACGACGATTACCGTGATGCCATGCTTACACTGAATACTGAAATAAGTAACTTCTCCGGTCAGGGAGCAGAAGACTACACTCTGAGGGCCACCCTTCACGACGGCAATAAGAAGACTATTAAAACCATTTCATCGGAAAGGTTTTCTGTTCCTGCCGGTGAAAGCAGGAAGATAAGCCTTGATGAGGCTATTGAAAATCCCCTCCTCTGGTCGGCAGAACATCCTTCCCTTTATCATCTTACCATTGAACTCTTGTCTTCTTCAGGAACTGTTCTGGAGGTTGTCGGGGGGAGGATAGGATTTAAGGAGACTGAAATACGCGACCAGGTATTCTACCTTAACGGAAAGCCTGTTAAGCTTAACGGGATAAACAGTCACATGCAGCATCCTGTTCTGGGCCATACCATGGATGAGGAGACTATTAGAAAAGACATGGACCTGTTTAAACAGTTCAACATTAACTGTGTAAGAACTTCTCACTACCCTCCGGTAACCCGTTACCTTGAGCTTGCCGATGAATACGGGATTTATATAGTCGATGAGACAGGAGATGAGGCACATGCCACACAACAGGTATCGGACAATAAGGAGTGGGAGGCCATGTACAGGGAGCGTGCCAGGAAGATGGTACTGCGCGACAGGAACCATTCTTCAGTGCTGTTCTGGAGTGCCGGAAATGAAAGCGGTGAAGGAACCAACATCTGCGCTGTTATTGATGAGGGAAAGAAATACGATGCTACACGGTTCTGGATGTACGGTGGAAATGACTTTTCCCATCCATGTGAGGAGATCATCGGACCAAGATACCCGAAAATCGATGATCTTATCTCAGAGGTAATGCTCATTCCAACCGCTGAAGATTCCCGTCCTTCCTTCCTTGACGAATACCTTGCAGTCACGGGTAACGGAGGAGGCGCACTCGACGATTACTGGGATGTCTTCACGAAATATCCCAGGAGCATGGGTGGAGCCATCTGGGACTTTGTAAGCACAGGAATTACTGAAAAGGTCAGAAGACTTGACGATGCATCAGAAAACGATATCAGGGTTGACCTTATGGGAAGGGCTAAAGTTGCCACTGGTACATCGGGCCAGGGTATTGACCTTAACGGTCACGACCAGTGGGTCGAAGTATACCGCGATGAGGCACTCGAGATTAAAGGAAACAGCCTGTTCTTAACAATGAAGGTCTTCCCCCGTTCGCTTTTCAGCTTTGGAGGCACCCTAATAACAAAGGGTAACAACCAGTTTGGCATCAGGCTGACAAGAGGCGACTCACTCGAGTTTTATCTCATGACAACTTCAAGGGCCGCTGTAAGGGTTGCACTACCTGAGAACTGGGAAAACAACTGGCATCATGTGAGCGCTTCTTATGATGGCAAAAGGATGCTTCTTGACATCGACGGCGTCAGAAGCAGGGAACTCAGAATGTCAGGAAATATAAGGAATACTCCCTATCCTGTTAATATAGGACGTAATGCCGAGATCCACGGACAGGAGACTTCTGAATATATATGCGATGCTGTAATCGATGAGGTGGGAATATTCGACAGCGATATACCCTTATCGCTTCTTTCTTCAGTGTCAGATGAGTTGAAAAAGACGGCCAGGCTATGGCTCGATTTTGAGAATGTTACCGAAGAGGGTGAGTTTTTCAGTTATGGCATCGGGGCAAGAACCTATGGGTCGATATGGCCCGACAGAAAACCCCAGCCTGAGATGTGGCAGATAAAACATTCGGGTCGTCCCGTTACTGCCACACTCGTTAACGGATCAGTTAATGAAATTGAGGTGACCAACAGGTATCTCTTTACAGCTTTGGATGAGTTACTGGCAAAATGGGAGATAACAGCCGACGGGGAACAGATTATGGAAGGAAATCTGGATCTCAGTACCGCCCCGGGCAGTAAGGAAATTGTAAGGATGCCCTGGAACATAAGCGACTTAAGTGATGAAAAGGAATATATCCTCCTTGTCAGCTTCCATCAGAAAGGCCAGTCATTGTGGGCCACGGAGGGTTTTGAGATTGCCTGGGATCAGATGATACTTAAGAGTCCCATGAAAACTTCAGCAGTAATCGATTCGGAGGGTCAGGCCCCAGCTGTAAGCACTTCCGGTGATGTTCTTTCAGTAAAGGGTAGCGACTTTACATACACCTTCGACAGGGAGACAGGCGACCTGCTTTCCCTGGTACTTCAGGGCAGGGAACTGCT
Source organism: Bacteroidales bacterium (assembly GCA_034003165.1). Taxonomy (GTDB): domain Bacteria; phylum Bacteroidota; class Bacteroidia; order Bacteroidales; family VadinHA17; genus LD21. The sequence continues at coordinate 5,010 of JAVEZD010000041.1, forward strand.
TAAAGCGGGTCCTGCACTTAACCTGTGGCGCGCTCCACTGGCCAATGAGCAGGATGGGTGGACCTACTGGTCGTCAAATAACAAACACCGCACTGATGGCTTCGGAAGGGTTGCAGCTACGGAGTGGTATTCATCAGGACTTGACAGGCTGGAGAAGCTGCCCCTTGGTATTGAAGTAACAACCGATAAGCCAGGAAGGGTCTGTATCGAAGTGGGCACCATGTACAGTCTGGGAACTGGTAGGGGATCCTTCGTTGACAGGAAGAAATATACTATAGCTTCTGACGGCGTTATGACTATCGAAAACTCAGTTATACCTCATGGCGACATGCCATCATGGCTGCCAAGGGTAGGACAGAAATGGATATTTGAAAAGGACCTTGGAAATGTTGCATGGTATGGCAGGGGGCCGGAGGAGAACTATCCCGACAGGAAAAGCGGGTACAGGATAGGACTGTTCAAATCAACAGCAAAGGATATGTATGAACCATATCTTCTGCCCCAGGACTATGGGGTGAGGACAGACAACCGTTGGGTAAGGGTGACCGGAGACGATGGTACAGGGCTTGAGTTCAGCAGTGATAAACTGTTTAACTTCAGCAGTCATATTTATGATGAAGAGAACCTGACAAAAGCCTTTTATACCTACCAGCTTAAGCCATCGGATGGTATCACCTTTAACCTCGATTATGCAACAAGCGGAGTCGGATGTACTGCTGTCGGTGTCTTCCCTGAGTACCAGGTGATGCCGGAAAGATATGATTTTGTACTTACTGTAAAACCGGTAAGAAGATAAGGCGTGAGGCATTAAAAAGCCGTGAGCCGTGAGCCGTGAGGCGTAAGCCTTTATTAGAGATAGGGCCTGGATGATAGGTAAATATCTCAAGGCAAGGGTATAAGGTACAAAAAGATAGTAAGCGTGTTGCCGAAGCGCAGCGAGGCAATCCCGAGCACTCGGGAAGCCTCTATTAGAGATAGTGCCTGGATGATAGGTAAATATCTCAAGGCAAGGGTATAAGGTACAAAAGAATGTAGGCGTGTTGCGAAGCGAAGCGGATGCAACACGCTAACTCGGGAAGCCTCTATCAGAGAGAGGTCATGGGTGATAGCAGTGAAAAAGTTTCAGAGTTTCAGAGTTTTCTGGACCTCCTCTATACAGAATACTGGTGTAATTACTTTAAACTTTAAACTTTAAATATTTGATTTTAAACATATTATCCCGATATCATCTAAGCTCCTCCAATCATCAGGGCTCTTACTTGTGACTTTTGTCTTTTGTCTTTTATCTTTTCTTCCCTGAAACACTGAAACACTGAAACTCTGGAACTCTGAAACACTGGAACAAGAAACAAGAAACAAGAAACAAGAACCGAGGCAAAACCGGGCTCGCCGAAGGCAAACAAGAAAGAAACTGGAAAATAAAAATTTAAGAAATACATATTGATAGGGCAGTGTTGAAAACACCCTGACCATATATTTTGTATCTTAGTTAATTGACGAGTCAAAGAAAATAATACATAGAAATATGAGAAGGATTACAAAGTGGCTTTTTCAGGTCTTGGTGGTATTGACCATTCCGTTTTCCCTTTCGGGAGCTGATGATACGCGATTGCTGCGTTTTCCGGATATAAACGGGAACCTTGTTGCTTTCGTTTATGCAGGCGACATATGGGTTACAGGAAGCAATGGGGGAGAAGCCAGAAGACTGACTTCCCACCAGGGTATTGAACTCTTTCCCCGTATCTCTCCCGATGGAAAATGGATAGCTTTTTCAGGGGAATATTCAGGAAACAGGCAGGTCTTCGTCATTCCCTCGGAAGGAGGCGTGCCAAAGCAGCTTACATGGTACAACCCGGTTGGGGTGGTGCCACCCAGGGGAGGATTTGACCATGTGGTTCTCGACTGGACACCCGACAGCCGTCAGATACTTATAAGAGCCAACAGAACCTCATTCGGAGACAGAAACGGCAGGTATTTCCTGGTTGACCTTGAAGGAGGTCTCGAAAAACCCCTTCAGATAGTCAACGGAGGCTTTGCCGCCCTCTCACCCGATGGTTCGAAGATAGTCTTTACGCCCGTCGACAGGGAGTTTCGCAACTGGAAGAGATACAAGGGAGGAAGGGCTTCCGACCTGTGGATCTATGACCTTAAAAATAATACCTCGCAGCAGATAACCAACTTTGAAGGTACCGACCAGCTGCCTGTATGGTCGGGTAACAACATATACTTCTCCTCCGACAGGGATCTGAAACTTAACATATGGAAATATGATACGGGCACACATGAGACAAAACAGGTGACCTTTCATGATACTTACGATGTAATGTGGCCATCGGGACACGGGAACTCACTGGTCTATGAGAACGGAGGCTCTATTTACAGGCTTGACCTGCAGACTGAAAAGCAGGAAAAGCTTGATATAAGCCTTAACTATGATAATTCCGGACTATTGCCCTATTTTAAAAATGTTGCAGGTAACATCCATAGCTTTAATGTTTCTCCTACAGGTAAAAGGGCTTTGTTTGATGCCAGGGGTGATATTTTTTCGGTTCCCGCGCAAAATGGTCAGACTGAAAACCTTACATCCACCCAGGGAGTAAGGGAGATCTTTCCGGCATGGTCGCCCGACGGCAGGTATATCTCTTATTACTCTGATCAGACAGGAGAATACGAGCTTTATCTTCTGGAAAACAAAAAAGGATCGAAGCCACGGCAGGTCACCTTCAACCCGGCAGCCTGGAAGTACGAACCTGTATGGTCGCCTGACAGCCGCTACCTGCTTTTTTCGGACCGTACTCTGAAGCTTAAGCTGGTTGAAGTTTCCACAGGGAAGATCACCGATATAGATAAGGCCACGGTGAACGAAATCAGGCACTATACCTTTTCTCCCGACTCGCGGTGGATAGCCTACCAGAAGGAGGGAAGCAATGAAAAAGCAGCAATATGGGTCTATGATATAACTGCCGGGAAGTCTTACATGCTTACTGACGGTTTGTATTCAGACTATAATCCTGTCTTCAGCCTTTGCGGCAACTATCTCTTCTTCGTGTCAGACAGGGATTTCAATATCTCCTTCTCAAGTTACGACTTCGACTATATATATGACAAGTCAGCAAGGATCTATGCCATACCACTTACGGCCGCTACTCCGAAGATATTCCGCGACAAAACAGATACCGAGCCTGTAAGTGAGGCCGGCACGCCAGTTGAAAGCACGCGTGCTGCCGGAAACAGGAAGTCAAAGGAAACCCCTGTTGCTTCTGCGGCACCCGAAGAGAAAGAAGTAAAAACAGAGATTGATTTTAAAGGGATCAATGAAAGGATAACCGCTCTCCCTGGTGACCCCGGTGAGTATGAATTACTGGGTGCAGCTGAAGGCGGCCTGCTGTTCCTTTCTGATGACAGGCTGATGCAGTATGTCATAGAAGATGAGAAGAATATCGAGATACTGCCTGAAGCGGACAATGCGGCCATTTCGGCTGACGGTAAGATGATACTCTACAAGTCGGGACCCGATTATGGTATAATCAAGGTGGCCGCCGGACAGAAAGCAGGGGATGGAAAAGTTAATCTTGCCGGACTGGAGATGAAGATCGATCCGCGCAGGGAATGGAACCAGATCTTCAATGATGCATGGAGGATCTTCCGCGACTATTTTTATGTGGATAACCTTCACGGTCTCGACTGGCCCGCCATAAAAAAGAAATATGAGGCACTTCTGCCCTTTGTAAGTCACAGGTTTGACCTTGACTATCTGCTTGGCGAGATGGTGGCTGAAAGCAATACAGGTCATTCCTATGTCGACTGGGGTGATTTTGAACGGGTGAAGAGGATAAACAACGGACTGCTTGGTGCTTCAGTTGAAGCCGATCAGGCATCGGGAAGGTACAGGATATCGGAGATCTTTGCAGGAGAAAACTGGAATCCGGCCCGCCGTTCGCCTCTTACTGAACAGGGTGTTGACGTAGATGAAGGTGATTATATAATAAGTATTGATGGTCAGGATGTTACCATAAAAGATAATCTCTACATGTTTCTTGAGAACAAGTCTGGCAGGAACGTTGAGCTGACAGTGAACAGCAGGCCGGTGGCTGAAGGAGCCCGTACCAGCACTGTTAAGCCTGTGGCTTCGGAGACAGAGCTGTTTTACTTCAACTGGGTAAAGGAAAGGCGTGAGATGGTTGACAGGCTTTCGGGCGGAAGGATAGGATATATTCACGTTCCCAATACTTCCGTGGCAGGGAACAGGGAGCTTTACAACGGGATGTACACTTATTTCGACAAGGAAGCCCTTATCATTGATGACCGTTACAACGGCGGCGGGTATATCCCCGACAGGATGGCCGATCTTCTGGACAGGCGTACCCTTGTTTACTGGCATCAGAATGGCCTGATGCCTTCCAGTGCTCCGGCAATTGCCCACGACGGACCCAAGGTCATGCTTATCAACGGCTATTCTTCCTCCGGCGGTGATGCTTTTCCCTATTTCTTCAAAAAGATGGGACTGGGAAAGCTTATAGGTACCCGCACATGGGGAGGACTTGTAGGGATCTCGGGTAATGCCCGTCTGGTCGATGGCGGCTATGTATCGGTGCCGCGGTTCGGGGTGTTTGACCGCGATGAGGGCTGGATCATTGAAGGAGTAGGAGTGTATCCCGATATCGAGGTTGTTGACCGGCCTGAGGATCTTGCCAGTGGTAAGGACCCGGGTATTGAGAAGGCTGTTGAGGAGCTTCTGAAGGAACTGGGAGACAGACCCGCTGAAAAGGTAACCATTCCGCCCTCACCCGACAGGTCGGGATGGAGGGAAGGGACGGAAAAGGAGAGATAGACACGTAAGAATTTGAAAATTTGAAAATTTGAAAATTTGAAAATGGAGGTCAACACGCCTACTATCTTTTTGTACCTTATACCCTTGCCTTGAGATATTTACCTATCATCCAGGCCCTATCTCTGATAGAGGCTCACGGCTCACGGCTCACGGCTTTTTCATGCCTCACGCCTTTTTGACGCCTCACGCCTTTTTGCCTCACGCCTTTTTGTGGAATTTGCTTGATTTTGACCTCATTGTTTAGTAAATTTGATAGCATTAATAGTTAATTTTTATCATTCTTTTATTCAAAATCTGAATAATCGTTTTATTACGGAATAAAAAGGAATGTTATGAAAAGGTATAATTCTAAAAATCAGGTATTCATATTGTCGGTTATTAGTGTTGTTTTTCTGATAGCAGCCTCTGGTTGCAGGAAAGAAGTGGACGATCAACTTTTTCTTGAAATCTCACACGGTGGTGGTAGGACTGTTCTTCAGAAAGAGCTTGAGGGTATAGATTTTAAATTCTGTCTTTTGGATGATGAGGGAGATTCTACTACGGTTATAAATGAAAATGAGAACTTTACATTGAGTTTTTCTTTTAAGAATAATAACTCAGATACAATCATTGTCACCACCGGGTTTATTAATGATGATTTTTACAGGATTTTTAAGTCAGATGATAACCAGGATATGGAGAAGCCCTGGACTGGAGTGTGGTGCGACTATAGCGGATATCCACGGGAGATAAAGCTGGCACCTTTCTCATATAAGAGTTTTAATTGCCCCTGGGTATTGACAGAATCCTCTTTACCTGAATACCCTCTTTGTATGGGAGAGAGCAGACCCTACTTGCCCAAAGGAGAATACTATACAAGGGTAAAGCTAGGATTCAGATTTACAATTAATAAAGAAGAATATTTTATTGATAATACTGTTTTGCGCATAAATTTCTTAGTTAATTAGTTGATCATTATTAACTTGTTTTTTCGATATCCTGGATTAGGTATTGCTTGAAACCAGGATTTAATTTTATTCATATTATCTTAATATCATGAGACGATTGTTAGTTTTTCTGGTTATTCTGGTCATTATAACCAGCTGCAAAAAAGAAGACCTTCCAACAGTAAAAACCGGGGATGTAGCCTCTGTTACCCGGACCTGCGCAAGCGTTGAAGGAGAAATTATATCCCAGGGTGATTCGGAGGTGACAGAACAAGGTATCTGCTGGAGTACAAGTGAAAAGCCTTTGATAACTGATAATATCAAAGTGGATGATTCAGAGAGTAATAGTTTCACTATTGATCTGACAGATCTTGAACCAGATACTGAATATTTTGTACGGGCTTATGCGACTAACACCTATGGGACAGGGTATGGGGAGGTGGTATCCTTTGAAACCGAACCTCCGGAGCTTCCTGAACTATATACTTATACTTATTTTCCTGTTTCTCAAAATTCAGTGACTTTTTATGGTTATCTGAGTTCTGACGGAGGATCAGGTATAATTGAATATGGTTTTTACTGGGGGCCTTCAGAAAATCCTGCACAATCTGATAATTATGTGATTGCGGAATCTATTACCAGTGGTGTTTTTTCTGCTACCATAACAGATATGGATCCTGATATGAAATATTTTGTAAGATCATTTGCAAGAAATCTGGTTGGTACCGGATATGGAAATTCTGAATGGTTTAGCACATGCAGTGGGGATGCTGAAGTTAGTATTATTGGCAGCTGGCTGAATGTTAAGGATCCTGACTGTGGACCGTATATCCCTGGTCAGACAGAAATTAAAATGGAAATAACCTCCGACTCAGTATTTTATGAGTATCATAATAACGAGCTTATGTTCTCATCCCCTTTTACTGTTGAGGCTGGAAGTGGAAGTCATGACTATTCCTATATTCATTTCACCGGTCCTGAAGCAACGTATTCATTTTATCAGTTTAAAATACTGGATTGCAATAATATAAATTTTGTTAAGCCTATTGATTATCAGGTTGATCCCTGTGATTACTATAAACGTATTGAGTAAAATTTAGTTTAAGAATCACGCCTTCCAAAGGTCTCTGGATTGCCTCAGCTATGCTTTGGCAACATGTGTAAGAAATAAATACTCTATACCCTGGCCAATGGCAATTTACCTTTTATCCTGGCACTATCTCTTTTAGAGTCTCATGCCTCATGCCTCCAGCCTATTCCGGTTCTCGCGCCTTTTTCTGACACCTGCGGTGTCAACTTCCAGTAGCCCGGGTTACGCCCCGGGTAGTAATCCACCCCCATAGCACGCAACCCCGGAGGGGTTGACTTCAAATCGTGGCTAACGAATGAGGACTATTTATCAAGGCCTTGAGAACCGGATATGCGGTTTTTGCCTTTCTTCCAGGGCACTGTTTGATAAATATATTTAGTTTATTGTGTGTAATAATAAGTCAGGAGCTCTGTTAATATATTAAAAAACAATAATATAGTTGTTTTTTTTTTTTTTTTTGTCGGATTTGCTTGATTTTGGCCTCTTTGTTTAGTAAATTTGATAGCATCATTTTCTACTGTACAAAAGAGAAAGGCCGGACAGGATTTTAAATTATTACATATTACCTTATTATCATGAGACCAATAGTAGTATTTCTGACAATTCTGGTCATTTTAACCAGCTGCAAAAAAGAAGACATCCCAACAGTAAAAACCGGGGATGTAGCCTCTGTTACCCGGACCGGCGCAAGCGTTGAAGGAGAAATTATATCCATGGGTGATTCGGAGGTGACAGAACAAGGTATCTGCTGGAGTACAAGTGAAAAGCCTTTGATAACTGATAATATCAAAGTGGATGATTCAGAGAGTAATAGTTTCACTATTGATCTGACAGATCTGGAGCCCGGTACTGAGTATTTTGTACGGGCATATGCGACCAACACCTATGGGACAGGGTATGGCAGTATTAAATCGTTTAGTACAGAGGCTGCCGCAATACCGGAAGTCATTGCTTCCAGGGTTTCCGGAATAGATGAAATTCCAGTCTCGGTAAACGGAAGTATAAATTCAGATGGTGCATCTATAATAACAGACCGGGGATTTTGCTGGGATACAGCTGTAAATCCTGATTTATCTGATAATGTTATATCAATGGGAGCAGGGGCAGATCCATTTTCTGCCCTGATAGAGGAACTGGACTCAAACACCTGTTACTATGTACGTGCGTACGCAACCAACAGTATTGGTACCGGATACAGTGAAAACATAATCACTGTAACCCCTTTTCCCTTATCTCCTGTATATCCTGCAGATAGTATTTTTGGCAGATGGGAATGGATTTACAGTTTTGGCGGAATTGATGGCGGTTTCCATTTCCCGGGAGAAAATATAATGATTGACGAATATAGTAATGACAGTACCTTTATCGAAAGAATTAATGGTAACGAATATCGCAATTGCAGATTCTCAATCTCAGGAAATGCATTGAAATATACGGATAACAATTATTTCTACAGGATTAAGATAAGGGGAGAAAATTTGAATATCTATATAATTGATACCCTTAGCGTCATCCCAATTGATGAAATCGGGTCACATTATTTTAAGCGTGTAAAATAGATTTTATTCTAAACAACTTGTTCCCGAGGTCTCAGGATTGCTTTCGCTACGCTTCGGCACACGCCTCATGCCTTTTTCAGACACCTGCGGTTCACCATCCTGTAGCCCGGGTTACGCCCCGGGTAGTAATCCACCCCCATAGCACGCAACCCCGGAGGGGTTGACTTCAAATCGTGGCTAACGAATGAGGACTATTTATCAAGGCCTTGAGAACCGGATATGCGGTTTTTGCCTTTCTTCCAGGGCACTGTTTGATAAATATATTTAGTTTATTGTGTGTAATAATAAGTCAGGAGCTCTGTTAATATATTAAAAAACAATAATATAGTTGTTTTTTTTTTTTTTTTTGTCGGATTTGCTTGATTTTGGCCTCTTTGTTTAGTAAATTTGATAGCATCATTTTCTACTGTACAAAAGAGAAAGGCCGGACAGGATTTTAAATTATTACATATTACCTTATTATCATGAGACCAATAGTAGTATTTCTGACAATTCTGGTCATTTTAACCAGCTGCAAAAAAGAAGACATCCCAACAGTAAAAACCGGGGATGTAGCCTCTGTTACCCGGACCGGCGCAAGCGTTGAAGGAGAAATTATATCCATGGGTGATTCGGAGGTGACAGAACAAGGTATCTGCTGGAGTACAAGTGAAAAGCCTTTGATAACTGATAATATCAAAGTGGATGATTCAGAGAGTAATAGTTTCACTATTGATCTGACAGATCTGGAGCCCGGTACTGAGTATTTTGTAAGGGCATATGCGACCAACACCTATGGGACAGGGTATGGCAGTATTAAATCCTTTACGACTGATCCGGCTTTAATACCGACGGTAATTACTTTTTCAAGGATATCAGTAACTCAAAGTACTGCAAAAATATATGGTGAAGTTTTATCTGATGGAGATTCCCCCCTGGTTAACTATGGATTTTGCTGGAGTATAACAGACAATCCTACCTTATCCGATAATCCGGTACAACCGGACCAGGATTTTGGGTATTACATTTCCACATTTACAAATCTTTCGCCCGGGACAAGATATTATGCAAGGGCATATGCAACCAATAATATTGGGACGGCATATGGAGAGATCGTTTCATTCAGTACATGCTCTGAGATACCCGAAACAGGTTATACAGGCATATGGCAAAGTGTTACGGATCCATATTGCGGCTATCTACCCCAGGACATACAGGGAAATAAGAGATTTGAAATTTCATCCGATTCGGTATTTACCATGTATAATCTGAGTGGTGATCTTTTCATTTCTTCTTCTATTACTATCAAATCAGGTAATGAAAACTTTGATACCATCTATTTCGATAATCCACAACCTTTTCCTTATTATCTTATTGAATTAGAAGATTGTAATAATCTGAATCTGCTAAATCCCTTTGAATTGGATATAGCCGGCGGGTGCAATAATTATACCCGTACCCAATAATTTTTTGAAGTACTTAATCAGTTTACCTGAATCCCAATGAAAAAGATATTTTTGTTCGTATTTTTTTTATCAGGATTTCTTTCTGATATATATAGTCAGGACACTCTGGAGTCAAATAAAAAAATTGAGATCGGCCTGGATTTTATGAAATTCAACGAAGATTGGTTCTACAATAATGGCTATCTATTTAATGTTGAAGGAGAAAAATACATTTTTGATTTCACCCCTTCAGTTTTTATTCGTTTCATTAATAATAGAAATGCTCTGAGATTGAAGTTTGAATTTTTTCAGAATGACTATTCATATGATTCAGATTCATACGACTTCACATGGTGGGAAGATGGTAATTATAAAAATGCCAGGTTATTATGCGGTTATCAGAGATTTCTGATTGACAAAACAATAGTTAAATTCTTTGCATTCTCTGATTTAGGTCTTTCATACTATAATTACAAAGGATTTGAAGGCACTTACAATGGTTGGACGATGGAAGGTATACGCAAACCTTTTGATATAAATGGCATTGGTATTTCCATTCAGTCAGGATTAGGATTCAAATTCAAATTAATCAGGGGAATATCAATAGACCTGGAATCCTCTATTCTTCTGGAGAGAAATATCGATACAAGTGATGAAAAACTGTTACTTCAAGACATCAAATTCATACCCAGGCCATTATGCCTGCTTGGAGTAAGTTACACATTTTAATGCCTCAACTACGCTTCGGCAACACACTTGCTATTTTGAATATCCAATATCCTGGCCTTGAGATATTTTACTATCAATCAGGCACATTCTCCCAGAGAGCCTTCCCGAGGGCTCGGGATCAACTCACTTCGTTCGTCGACACGCTTTAAACCTTGCATACCCAATACCCTGGCCTCTGGATATCTTACTATCATCCTGGCTCATCTTCCCCGGGGCGTAACCCGGGCTACAATACTGCCAGCCCTACAGGCTGGTGATTTAAATTCTGCTTATATAGAAACACTCTTTTAATACAAAGCCAGTCTCTGACCTCTTCCCATATCACCCTCTTGATTATTTGCAGTTGCCTGAATACTGGCGTAACTACTTTTAACTTTAAACTTTAAACTTTAAACTTATTAGCCCTCTATCATCTATAATCTTCCAATCATCCAGGCTCTTACTTGTGACTTTTGTCTTTTGTCTTTTGTCTTTTTAATCTATCTATCATCCAAACCCTATCTCTGATAGAAGCTTCCCTAGTGCGCGGGATTCGTCGACACGCCTACTATCTTTTGTACCTTATACCCTTGCCTTGAGATATCTTAATATCATCCAGGCACAACCTCCCATAGAGGCTCACGCCTTACGCCTTCCCGCATTCGCGGGATTGCCTTCGCTACG
>JAVEZD010000042.1:0-16074 GCA_034003165.1 Bacteroidales bacterium
GCCTACCTGGCTGAGTTCCTTCTTAAGAAAGGATATATAGTCCATGGTATTAAAAGGCGCAGCTCACTCTTCAATACAGAAAGGGTGGACCACCTGTACCAGGATCCTCATGTTGAAAAGAGGGACTTTATTCTTCATTACGGTGATCTTACCGATTCGATGAATGTGACCCGTATCATCCAGGAATGCCAGCCCGATGAGATATATAACCTTGCTGCCATGAGCCATGTCAAGGTAAGCTTCGACACTCCCGAATACACGGCCAATGCCGACGGACTGGGAACACTCAGGATACTTGAGGCTGTCAGACTTCTCGGCATGGTTGCAAAGACACGTATCTACCAGGCATCTACAAGCGAACTATACGGACTTGTACAGGAGGTACCCCAAACTGAGAAAACCCCTTTCTATCCAAGAAGTCCCTATGGCGTGGCAAAACTATATGCATACTGGATAACGGTTAACTACCGCGAAGCCTATGGCATGCACGCCAGCAACGGCATCCTCTTTAATCACGAATCACCAATCAGGGGCGAGACCTTCGTCACCAGAAAGATCTCAAGGGCGATGTCGCGAATTGCCCTTGGTATGCAGGACTGCCTTTATATGGGTAACCTGTCATCACGACGCGACTGGGGCCATGCAAAAGATTATATAAAAGCCATGTACCTCATACTCCAGCAGGATGATCCCGATGACTATGTGATTGCCACAGGGGTAACTACCTCAATACGTGAATTCATTACAAGAACCTTCGCTCTGGCAGGCATCACCCTACGCTTCTCCGGCGAAAATGAAGAGGAAAAAGGTGTTATCGACAGTATAAACGATCATATTTTCTCTGAAAAGATCGGAAAAGAATTCCTCGAATCATTCAAAAAAAGAGCTCTGGCCGACCCTGTTGTTGTAAGAATTGATAAAAACTACTTCAGACCCACAGAAGTCGACTTGCTTATAGGTGACTCGACCAAGGCAAGGACAAAACTTGGCTGGACCCCTGAATATGATCTCGAAGGACTTATAAGCGATATGGTTAGCTCTGATATCAATCTTATGAAAAAAGAAAACCATATAAAAAACGGGGGCTTCAGAACTTTTAATTATTTCGAATAAACCGGGTAAGATGAACAAAGACTCAGTAATATATGTAGCAGGCCATACCGGACTTGTCGGTTCCGCGATTACAGGAATACTCAGATCGAAAGGATACAATAACCTCCTCCTTAAAACAATCGACGAACTTGACCTGACCGACCAGGCGGCTGTTGATCACTTCTTCGAAACCGAGAAACCCGCATACGTCTTTCTCGCTGCTGCCAGGGTCGGCGGAATAGTGGCCAACAATACATACAGGGCCGACTTCATCTACGTGAACCTGATGATCCAGAACAATATAATCTATGCATCGTACAAATACGGAGTTAAAAAGCTTCTGTTCCTGGGTTCAACATGTATATATCCCAAAAATGCCCCCCAGCCACTTAAAGAAGATTACCTGCTTACTTCGGAACTCGAATACACGAACGAGCCATATGCCATTGCAAAAATAGCCGGCCTTAAGATGTGTGAATCGTTCAACATCCAGTACGGAACCAACTTTATAGCCGTGATGCCAACCAACCTCTACGGTACCGGCGATAACTACAATCTCGAAACCTCACATGTTCTTCCTGCCATACTCCGTAAATGCCACCTGGGCAAATGCCTTGAGGATAACAATATGGAAGCAATACGAAAAGACCTCGACAGATACCCCGTTGAAAAGACCGACGGCCAATCTGATGAGAAGAGCATCCTGGGCATTCTCAACAAATATGGTATAAGCACCTCCACAGATGAGAAAGGCAAAATGGTTACAAGAGTCACCCTGTGGGGTTCAGGAAAGCCCCTGAGGGAATTCATGAATTCACTCGATATGGCCGGAGCCTGCGTTTTTGTAATGGAGAATACCGACGTCAGCGATATAATAAAGATCCACAGCGCCCATAACAGTACAGCCGGTTATCATCCTCCCCATTTCATAAATATAGGTACCGGTGAAGAAGTATCTATAAAAGAACTTTCGGATATGATCCGTAAACTGACCGGCTTCCGTGGAGAAGTTGTCTTTGATGCCGGCAAACCCGATGGCACCATGAGGAAAGTGACAGATGTAAGGGCTCTGTCGGGACTGGGATACAGGCATAGCATAAGTCTGGAAGAAGGCCTGAAGAGTGTTTACAACCGTTATCTGCAGTATTAATACTTAACCTTCCGAACTATCTCCGGAAACATTTGTTTTTCAGTAAAGAGAAGCGATTTTCAAACATGATCACTATGTTTTTTTATTAAACAAAAAACAATACCTTTGCCGCATAATTAATACCAAAGCCATGGCTGAAAAGACAAGATATTCTGATGAGGAGCTTGATGAGTTCAGGCAGATCATCCTGGCAAAACTGGATAAGGCCAAAAGAGACTATGAGATTCTGAAATCCAGCATAACTCATGAAGAGAGCAATGATACCATGGATACCTCACCTACCTTCAAGGTTCTGGAGGAAGGGGCTACCACATTGTCAAAGGAAGAAGCAGGCAGGCTGGCTCAGCGACAGCTTAAGTTCATTCAACATCTTCAGGGTGCACTTGTAAGAATCGAGAACAAGACCTACGGCATCTGCCGTGAAACAGGTAAGCTGATCTCCAAAGAGAGACTGAGAGCCGTTCCTCATGCCACCCTTTGCATCGATGCAAAGATGAAGCAGAAGTAATATCCAATCCTTTGATCTTATAAGGGATTCCCGGAAGATAAACAACAATATATAGCATACAAAAAGCCGCCCTGTTTAAAGAGCGGCTTTTTGCTTATTATATTTAAAACAGATCAGGTCTTTAATACCTGCCTGAAATAGTCAATAGTCTTACTGAGTCCGCTATCAAGGCCAACTACAGGTTCCCACGACAGTTCCTTCCTTGCAAGTGTTATGTCGGGTCGCCTTTGACGGGGATCATCAACAGGCAACGGCAGGTAAACGATCTTCGACGACGAGCCTGTCATCTCAAGGATCTTTTCAGCCAGAGCACCAACAGAGACCTCTGATGGATTACCCAGGTTTACCGGACCTGTAAAGTCATCAGGCGTTGCCATCAGCTTAATAAGTCCCCCGATAAGGTCATCGATGTACTGAAAACTGCGGGTATGGGTACCGTCGCCGAATATGGTTATATCTTCTCCTTTAAGGGCCTGAACAATGAAATTCGAAACCACCCTTCCGTCGTTTGAATTCATGCGCGGACCATAGGTGTTGAAGATCCTGGCAATCTTAATCTTAACTCCGTTCTGGGTATGGTAGTTCATGAAGAGGGTCTCGGCACATCTTTTTCCCTCATCATAACATGCTCTCGGACCAAGTGGATTCACATTACCCCAGTAACCCTCGTGCTGCGGATGAACTGTGGGATCCCCATAGACCTCACTTGTTGAGGCCAGAAGTATCTTCGACCTGGTCCTCTTGGCCAGGCCAAGGGTATGTATAGCTCCCAGGACGGAGGTCTTTATCGTCTTGATGCCGTTATACTGGTAATGGATGGGTGAAGCCGGACAGGCAAGGTTATATATCTCATCCGTCTCGAGGTAGACAGGCATGGTTATATCGTGCCTTATAAGTTCAAAATAATGATTGTCGAGCAGATGAAGAATATTTAACTTGCTCCCCGTGAAATAGTTATCAAGGCAGATGACCTCATTCCCTTCATTGAGAAGCCTCTCACACAGATGTGAACCAATAAATCCGGCTCCCCCGGTTACAAGAATCCGTTTCATCTCCTTTTATTTATGTTATGTAACAAATATAGAAAAAAGAGAGCAACGGGGAACTGTAAGGAAGAGATATTAGGAAAAAGGCTTATCAGTTGCGTTCCACAGCGATCAATACCTTTATCTCATCTATCTCGATCTCCCTGATGTTGTCGCTGTTAAGCGACTGCACCAGCTTTATTGATGTGGCAAGGGTCTGGGAACCTATATATGAAGAATGTCTTTTAACGGCTTCCTTTACTAAAACGTGATCTTCAATAAGTACACTTATCTTGTCGGTTACATCAAAGCCACTCTCTTTCCTTATATTCTGGATCCTGTTAACGAACTCCCTGGCAATACCCTCATAACGCAGCTCATCGGTCACGGTAATATCCAGCGCCACAGTAAGCCTTCCTTCGTTGGCCACCTGCCATCCCGGTATATCTTCCGATATTATCTCAACATCATCCAAAGTGATCTCAACATCCTGTCCTTCAATAACAAGGTTGAATTTCCCTGTGCTTTCAAGGGTATTTATGTCACCTGAACCAAGTGTTGCCAGGCCTGCCGATATCTCCTTCATAAGCTTTCCGTAACGGGGACCCAGCTTTCTGAAATCGGGTTTTATCCTTCTTACAAGGATGCCTGACTCATCGTCAATATATTCTGCTTCCCTGACATTAACTTCGGAAAGAATCAGGTCTTTTACGGCTTCAAACCTGCCTTTGAACGATTTGTCAGTCACAGGCACCATTATCCTTGCCAGAGGCTGACGTACCTTTATCCCGACCTTCCTGCGGAGACTAAGTACCATCGACGATACTCTCTGGGCAATGTCCATCCTCTCCTCAAGCTCACTGTCTATAAGGCTCTCATCATAATCAGGGAAGAGAGCCAGGTGAACGGAGTCTTCACTGAAACGTCCGGTAATAGTATTAAGGTCGGTAAAGAGCCTGTCCATATAAAAAGGCGCCAGTGGTGCAGCAAGCATGCTGACTGTTTCAAGACACCTGTAAAGTGTCTGATATGCCGACAGCTTGTCCTTGTCATATTCACCGCCCCAGTAACGTTTCCTGTTAAGTCTTACATACCAGTTACTCAGGTTTTCGGTCACGAAGTCCTGAATAGCCCTTCCCGCCCTTGTAAGGTCATAATCCTCGTAACACTTTCTTGTCTCCCTTACAAGAGAGTTAAGCAGTGAAATGATCCATCTGTCAATTTCGGGGCGTTCATTCACAGGCACTTCAGGCTCACTGTAATGAAAGTTATCTATGTTGGCATAGAGGGCAAAGAATGAATATGTATTATAGAGCGTTCCGAAAAACTTGCGTTTCACCTCATCAACTCCTGCATCATCGAACTTAAGGTTGTCCCAGGGCTGGGCATTGGTCATCATATACCATCTCAGAGGGTCGGATCCGTACTTTTCAATGGCTCCGAAAGGATCAACAGCATTACCAAGCCTCTTCGACATCTTGTTACCGTTCTTGTCGAGAACAAGGCCGTTACTTATTATGTTTTTAAACGATACCGAATCCGATATCATGGTTGCTATAGCGTGAAGTGTGAAAAACCATCCCCTGGTCTGATCGACCCCTTCGGCAATAAAATCGGCGGGAAACAGTTCGCTGAAGTTCTCACTGTTCTCGAATGGATAATGGGCCTGGGCATAGGGCATGGCGCCCGAATCGAACCATACGTCAATGAGGTCGGGTTCGCGGAACATCCTGCTTCCGGTATCGCTTACAAGAATTATATCGTCTACATAAGGCCTGTGAAGATCAAATTTGCTGTAGTTCTCAGCAGAGTTATCACCAGGGATAAAATCCCCGAGCGGATTGCTCTTCATGAATCCGGCCTTTACCGATTTTGCAATCTCCGACTTAAGCTCTTCAGCCGAGCCTATGCATTTAAGCTCCTGTCTGTCCTCTGTAACCCATATGGGCAACGGAGTTCCCCAGTAACGCGACCGTGAAAGGTTCCAGTCAACAAGGTTCTCGAGCCATTTGCCAAAGCGTCCGGTTCCTGTCGACTGGGGCTTCCAGTTAATTGTATTGTTAAGATCTATCATCCTGTCACGGAATGCCGTAGTGCGGATGAACCATGAATCGAGCGGGTAATACAGCACGGGCTTATCAGTACGCCAGCAGTGAGGATAGCTGTGAATATGCTTCTCAATCTTAAAAGCCTTCCCCTGCTGTTTTAAGCTCACGGCGATATCAACATCAAGGGTCGGGGCATCGGCTGCAAGGCCGGTATCAAACTCATTCTTCACAGGTCGTCCTTCAAAATCCCTGTATGTATCACGGTTTACCCTTGCCGTGACAAAGTCTTCATCAAGATCGGCAACGGGAACCATAAAACCTCTTTTATCAACAAGGGGTCCGGTAGTGCCGTCTTTCCTTGTTACCACAAGCGGAGGAATACCGTTTTCCTTGCCCACCTTATAGTCATCGGCACCGAAGGTAGGTGCTATATGAACTATCCCCGTTCCGTCTTCCGTTGTGACAAAGTCGCCGGTAACAACCCTGAATGCACCATCATCGGGTTTAACCCAGTCAATGAGCTGTTCATAGTCTATCCCAACAAGTTCACTTCCGGTAAATTCCCCTGTAACCCTGAATGGGATCTTCTTATCGCCGGGCTTATATTCTGAAAATTCTGCCTCTGCGTTTGCCTGTGGAAAATGTGAATTCAGAAGATCCTTTGCCAGGATACAGGTTACCGGATCGCCGGTATAAGGATTAAAACTCCTCACTCTTACATACCTGATGTCTTTCCCTACTGCCAGCGCAGTGTTCGAAGGAAGGGTCCATGGTGTGGTTGTCCATGCCATTATATGCACATCGGCAGTGTCGATATCTGAAAAAAGAAATTCCGAGCCGCTGTTGCGGATCAGTCTGAAGAGGGCAGTACATGTGGTATCCTTAACATCGCGGTAACAACCCGGGAGGTTGAGCTCGTGTGAGCTTAAGCCTGTTCCGGCAGCCGGTGAATAAGGCTGGATGGTATAACCCTTGTAAAGGAATCCCTTGTCGTATAACTTCCTGAGAAGCCACCATAGTGTCTCAATATACCTGTTGTCGTATGTAACATATGGATCTTCCATGTTAACCCAGTAACCCATACGGCGGGTGAGGTCTTCCCACATATCTGTATAGCGCATCACGTCGGTGCGGCATGCCTTGTTGTATTCTTCAATTGAGATATTGACACCTATGTCCTCCTTGGTTATCCCCAGGGCTTTCTCAACTCCCAGCTCAACGGGAAGACCGTGAGTGTCCCATCCGGCCTTGCGCCTTACCTCATAGCCGCACTGGCTCCTGAAGCGGCAGATGGCATCCTTGATGGTTCTCGACATCACATGATGTATCCCCGGCATCCCGTTAGCTGAAGGGGGGCCTTCAAAAAAGATATATTCACCCTTGCCATCTACTTCCCGTACACTCCTGCGAAAAGTATCATTGTCATCCCACATCTTAAGGATATCCTTATTTACCTGCGAAAGATCGAGACCTTTGTATTCAGGAAACCGTTTTCCCATCGGATCGTCAGTTAATGTAATTTTTTGTAAAAACGGCACAAAGATAGAAAAAATAGGGTTACAGTACAATTATACCACAAGTCTCATCATCTCCGTTTTATACTGAAAATAATACGGATGCAGATCAGGCTGCCTGGTTTTTAACATGACGGGGATATTTGTAAATTTGTTCTCTGGTAATGAAAAATATTCTGTCAACAAAGGTATTAATATTGTTTCCCTTACTCCTGTCCACCTTACTCCTGTCAGGGCAGGGTGAGGAGACAGCCGGATATGAATCGCTCGATCCCTACTATTTCCACCTCAGGTATATCACCGACAGCGGTTCCGTTATGCTCGATGTCAGGGAGTTCTTCGAATACAGGAGGTCAAGGATAAAAGATGCCATTAACATACCCACATCGGGAGGGATGGATGCCGTTACCGACACCCTGGGAAAGGATACCCCTGTTTTTCTTTACTGCTATAACGACTACAGAAGCAGGAAGGCCGCTGAGATCTTCGCCGGCAAAGGTTTTAAAAAAGTATATTCTCTTGAGGGAGGAATTGTCTTCTGGAGAAAAGAGAAGATGCCTGTCGAAAAGGCAAGGGTAAAAAGAAGCAGGAAGTGAATTTTTTCTGTGAATGAAAAGTTGTAGGTTTGCAGCATAACTTAATTGAAAAGCCATGTTCTCAGGAATCGTTGAAGAAGCGGCACCGGTCGTAAAACTCGTCAGGGAGAAGGATAACCTTCATATAACGATGAGATGCTCATTTGCATCGGAACTCCGGACCGACCAGAGCATCTCCCATAACGGAGTGTGCCTTACTGTTGTTAAGATAGAGGATGACACCTATACCGTAACTGCCATCAAAGAGACTCTTGATAAGAGCAACCTGGGTCTTCTGAAGATCGATGACAGGGTAAACCTTGAGAGAAGCACCCTGCTCAACGGCCGTCTCGACGGACATATGGTTCAGGGACATGTCGACCAGACTGCCACCTGCACTGCTGTTACTGAATCAAACGGCAGCTGGTATTATACCTTTGAATATGAACCTCTGCAGGACGACTACCTGACAGTTGAAAAAGGTTCGGTGTGTGTCAACGGAGTGAGCCTTACAGTTGTTAATTCAAAACCCCGCTCCTTCCAGGTGGCCATCATACCTTTTACACATGACATAACCAATTTTCACCAGCTAAAGGAA
Source organism: Bacteroidales bacterium (assembly GCA_034003165.1). GTDB lineage: Bacteria > Bacteroidota > Bacteroidia > Bacteroidales > VadinHA17 > LD21. The sequence continues at coordinate 8,511 of JAVEZD010000042.1, forward strand.
GGAAGCATAGTAAATATTGAATTCGACATCCTTGGTAAATATATAGCCCGGATACTTAAGCAGCAACTGGGAACACAGAAATCCTGAAACTGACCACTTAATATTTTCAGACAGCAGCTTCACCGCCGTCGCTTTTCCAGATAAGCTTCTTCCCGAAACCAAGACGGTTGTCGGTCATCTTTATATGAGTCAGACTTACAACCCATAGCCTTGTCTTCATCAGCATTGCGACAGGAAAGCGCCTCAGATAAGCACTCTTAACCTTTTCAAGTAATTTTCCTTCAGGCTCACAAACAGTCCCCTGAAACTGAATGCCCCTTATCAATCCAATAATTTTAGTCTCAAGAACCACAGATCCTGCAACCAGATTATTTGTAAGAAACTCCTTCCCGTGCCTTGTCTCTGCATCTGTTGTAAAGACAAGCATATTCTCATCTTCGACATACACATAAAAGCAGTTTGCACACCATGGCTCACCGTCAACCGCTGTGGCAACAGTAAGCACATGATGATCCCTGAAAAACTTAACTATCCTCCCGTCAATCATTTTCCATCCAGCGATAAGCACCGGCATCGAATCCGGCAAGTGATATTATTCTGTCAACCACAGTCATAACAAGGTCGTCAATAGTGGCAGGTTTGCTGTAAAATGACGGGGTGGCAGGACAAATGATGGCTCCGGCCAGGGTAAGTGTTTCCATGTTACGGATATGGATGAGGTTATAGGGCGTCTCCCTTGGTACTACTATAAGCCTTCTTCTCTCTTTAAGCATCACGTCAGCTGCCCTTGTAATGAGGTCATCAGAGACTCCGTTGGCAATGCGGCCCATTATACCCACCGAGGCAGGACAGATGATCATTGTATCGTAGGAAGAACTGCCCGAGGCGAAGGGAGCAAAAAAATCTGAATTTCTGAAGACCTTCGTACCCGGAGCCGGAGAATAAGGCTTACCTGTTTCATATTCCCATATCTCAACAGCCTTATCCGAGAAGATCACAGCAATCTCTGAGGGTGCATCATCAGCTCTCATAAGCTTCTCAAGGAGTTTCTCAGCATATACCGCCCCGCTGGCCCCTGCAACAGCCACGACTATCTTTCTACCTTTCAATGCCATATAATTCAATTAACCGGTTTGTCAGAACAGCAACTCCCACCGAAGCTTTCTCCCTTATAAACTCAACCTTTCTCACCATGGGGGTATCAACATCGTTTGGATCGATAAGCCAGAGTGAAGCTCCCGAAGGGGCAAAGCCAAGAAGTCCCGCAGCAGGATAAACGACAAGCGAAGATCCTATAACGGCAAAGATATCGGCATCCGAACATATCTCAACAGCTTCCTCCATCATCGGGACAGCTTCTCCAAACCATACTATATGAGGCCGGAGCTGACTTCCCTTTTCACAAACATCACCCTGATTTATAGCTTCATAACCGATATCGTAGATCAGCTCAGGATGAGAGGTGCTCCTGGCCTTTGTAAGCTCCCCGTGAAGATGCAGAACCTTTGTGCTTCCGGCACGTTCATGAAGATTGTCAATATTCTGGGTGATGACATGAACATCAAAATACTTCTCAAGCCGGGCCACACCAATATGTCCAGCATTTGGCAAAGCCCCTGCAAGCTGTTTTCTCCTTTCGTTATAAAACCTTAGAACCAGTCCCATATCCTTTGCCCATCCTTCAGGAGTGGCAACCTCCCTCACATCATATTCCTCCCATAAACCGTCTGAATCCCTGAAAGTTTTGATTCCACTCTCGGCACTCATCCCGGCTCCGGAAAGAATAACAAGTTTCTTCATGGTTTTTTTGTTAAAAGTAGTAATAATTGTCGTAAGGTGCCCGGGTATAAAAGCTTCTGCCTGGAAGCTCAACCTTTTTTATCCATCATGCTCTCCCCATTACCAATTCATCCTATCTTTGTCATATGATCGACAGGGCTACCATTGACAGAATTATCGATTCTGCAAACATCATTGATGTGATCCAGGAGTTTGTCCCGCTTAAAAAAAGAGGGGTCAACTACCTGGGATTATGTCCTTTCCATAACGAGAAGACCCCTTCGTTCACAGTCTCTCCCGCCAAGGAGATCTTCAAATGCTTTGGCTGCGGCAAGGCCGGAAACGCGGTAAACTTCATAATGGAGCATGAGCATCTCTCCTATCCTGAAGCTCTCAGGTACCTTGCCAAAAAGTACAACATTGAGATAGTCGAGAAAGAGCGTACTCCCGAAGAGCTTGAGAAAGAGAATGAAAGGGAGAGCCTGCTCGTCCTTTCATCCTATGCCTCAAGACAGTTTGCCGATAACCTCTTCCAGACTGATGAAGGAATAGCTGCCGGCCTTTCCTATTTCAGGGAACGCGGCTTTCTGCAGGCCACTCTTAAGAAATTTGAGGTAGGCTACTCCTTTGAGAAAAGGGATGCCTTTACCCAGAAAGCACTGTCTGACGGATATCAGAAAGACTATCTTGTAAAAACGGGGCTTTCCATTCAGAATGAAGAAAGGATCTTCGACAGGTTCAGCGGCAGGGTGATGTTCCCCATTCACTCCCTCTCGGGTCAGGTATTGGGCTTTGGCGGAAGGATCCTCAGAACTGATGCCAAAACGGCCAAATACCTCAACTCTCCCGAATCAGAGATCTACCATAAGAGCAGGATCCTTTATGGTATATACCAGGCCCGGAAGACTATCACCCAGGAAGACAAATGCTACCTTGTTGAAGGTTATACAGACGTGATGTCACTGCATGAAGCCGGAATTGAAAATGTGGTCGCTTCATCCGGAACTTCCCTTACCCAGGAACAGGTACGCCTTATCAAACGCTTCACCCAGAACATAACAATACTCTACGATGGCGATGCAGCCGGGATAAAGGCTTCATTGCGTGGTATAGACCTGGTCCTCGAAGAGGGCATGAATGTTAAGATCGTCCTGCTGCCCGACGGGGAGGACCCCGATTCATATTCGAAGAAAGTTAGTAATGCCGCTTTCAAAGAATATATAAAAGAACATGAAACCGATTTCATAAGGTTCAAATCACAGCTCCTGCTTGCCGAAGCCAATAATGATCCCATTCAGAAAGCCAACCTGATAAGGGATATTGTGAAGTCGATAGCGGTAATCCCCGAGACCATCACCCGCACAGTCTATATAAGGGAATGCAGCAATATCCTTGAAGTGGCTGAATCGGTCCTTTACCAGGAAGTAAGCAAGCTAAGGCAGCAGACATCGTTCCGCGACAGAAACAAATTTCCGGGACCTGAAGATCTTCCCGTTGTTCCGGCAGTACCGAAACAGCTGAAACCGGCAGTGACAGCTTTCTACTCCGAAGAGGCGATTATAAGGATCCTTATGAGATATGGTAGCGACGAACTTGAAAAGACAGTTAGGAAGGAAGACGGGCAGGAAGAGGTTACAACTGTTTCCGACTTCATTGTCAACGAGATAACCTCCGATGATCTTGAATTTGAAAATCCCGTTTTTTCCAGGATCTTCTCTGAATTCAGTTTCAGCGTGGCACAGGGACTCTTCCCCGGTGAAAAACACTTTATCAAACATGAAGATCCTGAGATCTCACGGATGGCAGCAGAACTACTATCTGAGCCACATGCGCTGAGCCTGATCTGGCAGAACAAACAGACCTACGTCGAAACCGAACAGATGAAGTTAAGGGACGTAGTACCCGATGCCGTACTTAAGTTCAAAAGCGACAAGATAAGAATGAGGCAGAAAGAGATAATGAAGCTTCTTGAAGAAGCAGTAAAGGAAGATGACCTTGAGAAAATAATCTCACTCCAAAAGAAGCACAATAACCTCAGTATTGCTCTGAAACTAATATCAACAAAACTTGGGAACCGCATCCTTCTCTGACTGAGCCTCCCGTGCCCTGACTCTGCCAGGAAACCCGCAGCAGGCTTACAGGTCAAATGTGTGCTCCCTGAAAATAAGTTCTTTTAACTCATCCGAATGACCATGAAAGCAGTAAAAACTATCGGTTTCTGCCTCGCACTGCTTCTGCTATTTTCATGTGCAGGAGACAATAATGATGGCGGGAAGATAACGTCAGGAATGAAAAAGCTCTCCGGGGAATCACTGTTCCCCCTCGACAGAGGATTCTCCGGATATATCACCGGCTATACCTCCGGTATCATTTCCGCCGGATCGGTGATAGAAGTGCGCTTCACTCCTGAATTTGCCGCCAGGGCAGCCGGGAAAATTCCTCCCGGACTCCTTACCTTTGAACCGGCCCTGAGGGGAAAGACAGAATGGCTCGATGAGACTACACTGGTTTTCACACCATCCAGGCTTCCTGAACCTGGAAAGGATTATTCTGGCACTCTTAACCTCGGATTGCTGGCTGATGTTGAAGAACGGCTCACTGAATTCCCCCTGAGGTTCAGAACCCGTACCAAAGACTTCACGGTAACGCCCGGAGCCCTTGAGTGTATTTCAGACGAAGGAGATGAATATGTCCTCCACGGTGAACTCATAGCCTCCGACTATATACCCGCCGGCGAAACAGAGTCGTACCTGAAATCCCGGCTTGGCAGGAAACAACTTAAAATAACCTGGGATCATTCGGCCGATCCGGTACACTCATTCACTGTGGGTGGGATAGTCAGAACAGACAGGGAACAGAAACTTGAACTTGAATGGAACGGTTCGACAGGGGGAATAAGACGTAAGGGCAGCATGCCTCTTTCCATCCCCGGGAAAAAAGAATTCGTTGTAGTCGATGTTATAGTGATTCCCGGAGGAAACAACAGACTCGATATTGTCTTCTCTGATCCGGTCGATGCAGCCCAGGACTTTGAAGGACTTATATGGTTCGGTCCCGACATTGCCCTTACCACTTCGGTAAGATCAAATATAGTAAGTATCTTCCCTGCCTCAGAACCCCGGGGGCCTGCAGAACTGACCATAGAAGCTGCTGTAAGGAACACTTCGGGAACCGGTCTGGGCTCTGTCTTCAGTAAACAGTTCGACTTCTCACCTGTACTGCCCTCACTGTCACTTGCCGGAAACGGCGTCATCCTTCCCTCTTCCGAAAACCTTATCTTCCCCTTCAGGGCAGCCAACCTTAAAGCTGTCGACCTTAAGATTATAAAGATTTATGAGAATAACCTTCCAACACTGCTTCGTGAAAGCGATTTAAGCGGAGGCTACTCTCTTAAACGATTCGGAATACCCGTCTACTCGGGAAGAATAGATCTTGTAAATATGCCCGGCGACCAGACCGGCACCTGGAACTTATATACCATCGACCTTGCCGACTACATAAAGGCTGATCCCGGCGTTTTGTACAGGGTCGAACTGTCGATGAGACGATCATATTCACTATACCCCTGCACAGGCGGTAATGATGAAAGCAGTTATGAAAACCTGCTCAACGAGTCCAAGTCACTGAGTAAACAGCTATGGGAAGACCCTGATAACTACTATGATGATGTGGATGAGTACCTTTATTACTCACAGGGATTTGACTGGAACGACAGGGATGATCCCTGCAAGGATGCTTATTACAGTCCTGATAAAAAGATAGCCAGGAATATTCTTGCCTCCAACATAGGGATTATAGCCAAGCAGGGCACTGACGATAACCTCCATGTGATTGTCAGCGACCTGGTATCGGCCATGCCCCTTAATGAAGTAACAATCGAAGTATATGACTATCAGAACCAGGTCATTGCCACCGGACTAACAGACAGAAACGGATCGGTAAGCCTCCGTTGTGAAAGGACTCCTTTCCTTGTGATTGCCGGAAAGGACAGGGACCGCAATTACCTGAAGGTAAACGATGGTGCCGCTCTCTCTCTGAGCTCCTTTGATGTCGCTGGTACCCGGCCACTTAATGGCATAAATGCATTCATTTACGGTGAAAGAGATGTGTGGAGGCCCGGCGATTCAATCTACCTCTCGCTCTTCATCCGCGATATCAACGACAGGCTTCCTGAAGGGCACCCTGTCAGATTCGAACTTATAAACCCCTCCGAACAAAAAGTCGATGTACAGGTCCACAGGCTTCAGAACAGAAGACTCACAGTCATCAGGACAGCCACTGACCCTTCAGCCGTCACGGGTAACTATACTGCCCGTTTCTCAGTAGGGGGTGCAGTGTTTGAGAAGAAGGTACGTATTGAAACCATAAAACCCAACAGGCTGAGGATTGAACTCAACTTCCCTGATAAGATCCTCGGTGGCTCTAAAGGTCCCTCAAGGGGAACAATAAAGTCGGGATGGCTCAGCGGAGCAGTGGCAGGCAACCTTTCGACCACGGTTGAATACCTTCTAAAACATACAGGTACTGTATTTGAACGATACAGGCAATATAACTTCGACGATCCCTCATATACCTTCTACTCCGAGACGGTCAGGACCTTTGATTCGAAGCTCGGCGATAACGGAGAAGCCTCCTTTTCCTTTGATCCGGGTGTTGTTCATAACGCTCCGGGAATGCTTAACGCCATCTTTACCACAAGGGTAGCTGAAAAAGGAGGCGATGAGAGTATAATACAGTCTGAATTCACCTTTGCCCCCTATCCCGTCTTCGTGGGCATCAACATCCCGGCTCTCTCAGGTAAAGACCGGATGCTCCATACAGATGAGGATAACAGGGTGGATGTCGTTACTGTCGATGAGTCGGGAAACCCCGTTAGTGCAGAAGTCGAGCTCACGATTTATAAGATCGACTACAGGTGGTGGTGGGAATCAGACAGGGAGAACCTTGCCTGGTACATCTCGAATAACGTTTACAAACCAGTGATAACCGAAACAATAAACACATCCGGGGGGCCTGGATCTTTCACATTCAGGATTAACAGGAACGACTGGGGCCGCTACCTTATAAGGGCTTCCGTTCCGGGAGGCCATTCAACAGGAAAGATCATACTTATGGAATGGCCCTGGGAGTACGGGATGAGAGGCGGAAGTGAAGGAGCTACACTTCTTTCGGTAGCTACCGACAAGGAGAAATACTATACGGGAGATGAGATAAAACTCTCCTTCCCTTCTCCCGCTAACGCCAGGGCTATTGTCACCCTTGAGAACTCAACAGGTATCCTTGAAGAGATAAGGACCATAACAAGCGGGACAAGCAGTGAGGTCAGGTTCAAAGCCCGTCCGGAAATGGCCCCAAACATATATGCCTTTGTCACTATCCTTCAACCACATTCGCAGAGTGTCAATGATATGCCGGTCAGGCTTTACGGTGTGGTCCCCGTGATGGTCGAGGACCGAAACACAAGACTATCACCTCTGATAAGAATGCCTGAAGAGCTTAGGTCAATGAAGGAATTCACAGTCACGGTAAGCGAAGAAACCGGGAAAGCCATGGACTATACCCTGGCCGTCGTAGACGAAGGACTGCTTGACATAACCGGTTACAGGACCCCCGATCCCTGGGGATGGTTCTATTCCCGCGAAGCACTTGGGGTACGTACCTGGGATCTTTATGATCTTGTCCTGGGAGCCTATGGAGGTACCCTCGAAAGGATCTTCGCCGTGGGAGGCGACGAGACCCTTATCGACCAGACAGCCAACAAAGCCCGCAGGTTTGAGCCTGTTGT
>JAVEZD010000043.1:0-3555 GCA_034003165.1 Bacteroidales bacterium
GGGATAGTTGTGTGTATGTTAAGAATAGAGAGTGCCCATTTAATTGCAGCTGTGGTATTTATAGGCTTTGACCTCTCCTTGTCAAGGAAGCCGCCGCCAGCAAGTGTCTTCATGGCAACAATCCCGATACCAGCGGCCGCAGCTTTACTTATGGCAGCATCCAGTTCCTTTCTGTAGTCCTGCTGAAAATTGTATGATGTAAGAATCACATCCCAGTTGCCTGATGACGTCGCAGCATCAATAACCAAAGGTTCATTACGGTGGGTTGAAAAACCTATGAATCTGACTTTCCCTTCCTTTTTCAACTTACTGACAGCATTAAGAATTGGTCTCGATCCCATCATCTCAAGCGTACTGACATCGTGAACATACAAGATATCAACATAATCCATCTTTAGCCTTGCCAGACTTGAGCTGAACTTTTCAAGAAAATCATCAGTAGTGGTCTCTTTGGTTGGCTTTCCATCCCGGTCGGCCCCTGCCGGCTTTACCTTAGTTGCAAGATAGAAGGAGTCGCGGGGATAGTCTTTAAGGAGATTCCCAAGCATGGTCTCATTGTTACCGTTCTGGTAACCGTTGGCAGTATCGAAGAGCCTGATACCATTTTCATAGGCAGCTTTGCAAAGGTTTGCATTGTCAGCCCTCATAACCCCAAAGCTGACCACAGGAACTTCAATTCCCGTTTTTCCCAGTTTCCTGCGTATAATTTCCTTATCGGCAACTGTTGAAGGTGCCGCTCCCAGTGAAGGCGCAAGAGCAAGTCCGGCGGCCCCGGCCACACCTGTCCTCAGAAAACCTCTTCTGCTTAAATTTTTCATCATATAATAATTGATTTTAATGGTATGATGGAACCCACATACAGGTGATTATTATAATATTGTGTTTTTGTATTCAAATACATGCGGGTTTCATATTTAATCGGTTTATAATTTAAATCAGTCTATACTTCCTGTTTAAAAGGCCGGTAAAAGCCATATGCCTGATAATTATATAAATGCATGTTTGATTTCTCAATACATACATATCAGTCTTTACAACACATGCGGCCTTTAAATAAAATCATCTACCCAATATACGAAATTTTATTAATCACAGCATAAATGCAGGAACTTAGCCCATCAAAAATCACCACTGATTGTTATACCAGTGCAAGGCCGGTTTAAATTTCTTCATGTCTTCTTTATCTCTTTTTTTTTATAACTTGCACTGAATTTGGGTATTCAGCGTTAATACTTTAACACTGATGCATTTGGGGTTTAAGACATATTTAGTTCTGCCTGTTTATTTCCTTTCCACGCTTCTTGCCGGAGCGCAACAGGGGAATAGCCATCGCTATTCTTTTGGCCTTAAAACAGATATGGCAGGAATTGAAAAGGACAGGCAATCGATAAAGATTCATCACCGTATGGACGGGATGACTCTTACAGGCATCCATATTGACGAGGGGGATTTCTACAGGATCGGCGCAGAGGGGTATTCAAGGACTGCTGAACCTGGCAAGCCCGAACTGCCTGTGATAAGCAGACTCATCACCATTCAGGGTGATGCTTCCCCTGAGATAAGAATAAGCAATGTCCGTTCCGAATTTATTAGTCCAGCCTCTGAAAATTTCAGAGGTCTGCTTTATCCAGCACAGGAAAGTGAGACAAAAAACCTTAACACTGTTCAACGGAAATTTGCATTGGACCAACGTATCTATTCTTCAAGGGGATTTATCCCTTCAGATACGGTAAGAATAGAAGAAGCTGGTATAATACGTGGTAAAAAGATTGCCAATCTTATTATTTCTCCGGTAAGATATGATCCATCCTCAAACAGGCTTGAGATTATCACCTCGATGGACATTGACATTACTTTCAAGGGTGAAGACGGGCTCCTTTCAGGAGTTACTTCAGAAGAATCACTTCTCTTCAGCGAAACCCTGAGCAAGGGTGTTCTGAATTATTCTCCTGGTGATCTTATTACAGGTTATTCTGATGAGCCCGTAAGAATGATAATAGTAACCGATACCATATTCAGAAAACAGCTCGAACCCTTCCTTAAATGGAAAACCATCAAAGGATTCAGGACTGATGTACTCTACAAGGGAAGGGATTTTGCTGCTACCAACTACCTGCCACTTAAGGACACTCTTCAGAAACTTTACGACCATTACTCAATGAACTCTGTGGCACCCGAATATCTTCTTATTATTGGTGATGTAAGTAAAATCCCATATTACGGTACAGGTTATGTATCAGACACATACTATGGAGAGTTCGACGGCGATGGCGACTATATACCAGATATGTTCATTGGCAGGCTACCCGTCAGAGATACCGGGCAACTGAGTGGCGTTCTGCGCAAACTCATTGAATATGAAATGTTTGAATTTGAAGAAACCAATGACTTTTATAATAGAGCATTGGCTACGGCTGGCAAGGATGAGAACTATGCAGATCATATGAACGGCCAGGTGAAGTATGCTGTCACCAACTATCTCAATGAGAGTAATGGTATTACCGGACATCATTTTTACTATCCCGAATCCTTTACCCGCAAAGATTCGATTATCTCACTTATAAACAACGGATTATCCTTTATCAATTATTCAGGTCACGGAGTTTCTTCCGGATGGCTGCATGTTGAGATAAAAACACCCGACATTGCTGGTCTGACGAACCGGAGCATGTATCCCTTCATTGTAAGCAACGCCTGCAGAACAGCTCAGTACGACGACTCTCTATCGTTTGGCAATAAGATGGTGGTTAGTGAAGGAAAGGGTGCTATTGGTTTTATCGGGTGCTCCAACGATTCATACTGGGATGAGGATTTCTACTGGGCGGTGGGTTCGGGGACTCCCTCATCCAGCCCGGAGTTTCTGACTACAGGGGCAGGTGCGTATGACAGATTATTTCACACACACGGCGAGTCTCCCTCTGAATGGTATTACACTATGGGTATGGTGAATTTTGCCGGGAATCTGTCGGTGACAGCAAGCACATCATCAAGGAAAAAATACTACTGGGAAACATATACTCTTCTGGGTGATCCCAGCCTTACCCCCATCATCGGGCAACCCTCCGTTTTCACAGTATCCCTTCCTGACACTATACCCAACGGGATCAGGACACTTTCACTTATAACAGATCCCTTTGCATATGTTGCAATATCTCACCGCGACACCTTATGGGATGCTTCATTTGCATCACCCTCCGGAGCAGTATCTCTTGACCTTCCTGTTATCTCAGACGACTCATGCCTTGTCGTTATCACAGGTCAGAACAAAATCCCGCTTTTTAAGAAGATATACATATCTCCCGTCGAAAAGGAATATATAAATTATACCCTGCAAGGTATTAATGACCCACAGGGAAACGACAACAGGAAAGCCGATTTCGGGGAGACCTTTTATCTTGATCTTAAAATCGGCAACTATGGAGGTTCTGATGCCAGTGGGATAAGTGCAGTGATCTCTTCTGATTCAGAGTGGATAAGCATCCTGACAGATTCAGTATATATAGGTACTCTCGCAGCAGGCTCCGAGATTATTCTCGACAACGACTTTGAGATCAG
>JAVEZD010000043.1:3655-15150 GCA_034003165.1 Bacteroidales bacterium
TTTCAGCACGGTCAGGTCCGGTAAGCCATAATGAAAAGTCCAATCTGGCTATAAGAAGTATCTATGAAAAAGCTGATTCGGTACGTTTCAGGTACAAAGTATCTTCTGAGCAGAATTACGATTATTTCTCATTTCTTCTTAATGGTCAGGAAATAATAAGAAAGTCGGGAGAAACAGGCTGGATAAGAGCCGCTGTACCGGTACCTCAGGGCACTCACCGGATGGAATGGATATATACCAAAGACAACTCCGTTTCTAACGGTTCAGATGCAGCATGGGTTGACCTTATCGACTTTTCAGACACTGCCCCTGTAAGGTATATCTCAAAGGATCTGGAGGTATCCGGAATAGTATCTCCCGTTGTTAAGGATAGTTACGGCAGGGAACAGGTAACAGTGAAAGTGCGCAACACAGGCAGCACACTTATCAACGGATTTTACCTGGCTTACAGGACCAACGAGAACTCACTTACTGAAAGGGAGTTCTTTAATGTGCTACTGATGCCCCTGAACGATTCGGCAACTGTCACCTTCTCGGGGAGAGCCGATCTTTCAAGGTTCGGGACCTATGACTTCCGGGTTTATTCACTGGATAACAATGATGAATATACAGCCAATGACACTATAAATGTATTGTTTGATAATAAAGTCCTTAAAGAATCTGTAAGTGTTTATCCTAATCCCTTCACAGGCTCTCTGACTGTTGAAATTGCCTCACCCACCTCAGGTGAAATAACCATTACTGTCGTTAACAACTCAGGGCAGAAGATTTACGAATCAGATCATTTTATTACTGAAGGAGAGACCCTGGTAACAATTGATGATCTGAAGGCAGCACCTTCGGTGGTCTATATGAGTATTAAGGGAGCAGGACTTAACAGTACGATTCCATTGATAAAGATAAGATAGAATGGCAGAGATTGTTCCAACCCGCGAACAGGCAATTGCCTTGTTCAGAAAATACAACAATTCAGAGAGTCTTCTCAGGCATGCCCTTGCTGTTGAAGGAGTAATGAGACATATGGCAGCCAGGGCAGGCGAGGATGCTGATAAATGGGGAATTACAGGCCTTATTCACGATCTTGATTATGAGATGTACCCCGACAGGCATTGTATAATGACGGAGCAGATACTACGTGAAAATGGCTGGCCTGCTGAATATATAAGAGCTGTGTTAAGCCACGGCTGGGGTTTGGTAACCGATGTGGAGCCCGTCACACTTATGGAAAAAACACTCTTTGCCATGGATGAGCTGACTGGTCTTGTTGCCACAAGTGCCCTGGTAAGGCCTTCTAAGAGCGTACTTGACATGGAAGCCCGGTCGGTTAAGAAGAAATGGAATGATAAGCGTTTTGCTGCCGGAGTGGACAGATCTGTTATTGAAAAAGGAGCTGAGATGCTGGGGCTTTCACTTGATGAACTCATTACCGAATGCATTATGGGAATGAGAAAGGTGGCTGACGAAATCGGACTCCGGGGAGAGGCTGCTTTATAAAAAAAAAATCGGGGACCATGGTTGTGCCACGTCCCCGATCTGGTTTAATCATTGATAAGCTTTACAGCTCCCTGATTTTTATATTCCTGAACCAGACATCATTTCCATGATCCTGAAGGCCGATATAGCCTTCCCTGGCAGGATTTCCAAACCATTCCCATTCGCTGAACTTTGAATCCATCACCATCTTCTTCCAGTCGTCGGTCCACAGATGGAATTCTAGCACATTGGCTCCGTTTGACTTAAAGACAACCGTTCCCTGATAACAGAGTATACCTACCTGGTTCCATTCACCCGCGGGCTTTGTGTTTTGTGGTTTTGCAGGAATAAGGTCATAGAGTGAACCTGCCATCCTGTTCCCGTCTTTTCCCAGCAGAGCATCAGGATGCCTTTCATTGTCAAGGACCTGCATTTCGGGTGAAGATTTATAGATAGGTTCTCCCGGTATTTCCTGAGCCAGGATGAAGATACCACTGTTACCTCCCTGTCCTATCTTCCATTCGAGTGACAACTCAAAATTTGATAATTTCCTGTCATAGATGATGTCTCCTCCCAGTCCGGCTTCTCCTGTACCTGACTCCTTACAGTGAAGAGTACCATCGATAACTTCCCATCCAACATCCGGAAAAGCTGTTTTATTATAGCCTCTCCAGCCTGTAGTTGTTTTTCCATCGAAGATAGAGATCCAGCCCTCTTCCTGTTTTTGTGATCCGGCCATACTTTTTTTTGAGGAGCCGCATGAAGCGGCCATTAATGATATGATAACACAAGATATCAGAATATTTGCAACCTTCATAATAGAATATTTAATTATTGTAAATCAGTTAATAAATACTTGTAAAGATCTGACAACAAGTTAAGAAGGCATCTCAGGTAAAGACCATCCCTGTCTGTAGTTATGTTTTACCATTTCTGCAGCAAACTGCCTGGCATTGATGGGATCAGTCCATGTCTTGGCGAATGTCGGATGACCGTCAGCAATTGTGAAGGCATCTTCAAGGCAGATTTTGAGTGTTTCGGCCTCACTGATGTTAGTGAATTCCATTTTCTCACCGTTCCACTCCAGTTCTTTGTTAAGAGCCTGAAGCCTGACAGCCAGAACTCCCATCACGACCATTTCGTTGAAGGGGCCTGATTCGGCGAAGTCGGCTTTTGAAGGCACCCTGCTTTCGGGACTTTCCTTGCAGGCACGCACCCAGTCCATTTCATGACTCATGTTATCGGGAAGCCTGCGTTCTGTTTTCGGAGCGCTGGGCACCCTGCCCGAAAGGAGCCACGGATCCCTTCCATAACAGCCGTAGATAAGTTTGTCTTTGGTACCGTGAAGTATAACTCCTCCACCGTTGTTATTCATATCTTTTCCGGCTGGCCATCCCTCAGGTTTTGGTGGCTGCAGTCCTCCGTCATACCAGGTTATATCAACCTGCGGGTACTTAATTTTAGATCCTCTCGGGGCCACCCTTTCAGGATAGACAAGAGTCACCATCTGAGCATTCGGGGCACAGTCATTAAGAAGAAGAGTCGAGCTGCCCTGAGCTTTTACAGGATATTCCAGTTTAAGTCCCTTAAAGGCACCGTGCAGAATATGGCATGCCATATCTCCCAGGGCACCTGTTCCAAAGTCCCACCAGCCTCTCCAGTTCCATGGATGGTATATACTGTTATACGGGCGCATGGGAGCTGGTCCTACGAAAAGGTCCCAGTTAAGAGTGTCGGGCACCCATTCCCCTTTTTCGGGCCTGTTAAGTCCCTGCGGCCATATCGGACGATCGGTAAAAGCTTCGACTTTCCTTACGTCGCCGATCTCGCCGTTCTGAAGCCATTCCACTATCAGGTTTACTCCCTCTCCGGATGCTCCCTGGTTACCCATCTGTGTAGCAACCTTATATTTCTCTGCAAGTTTTGTAAGCAGTCTTGACTCATACACTGTATGTGTGAGGGGCTTCTGAACGAAGACATGCTTACCCATGGTAATGGCAGTAGCCGCAATTATTGCATGGGTATGATCGGCTGTGGCAACAATGACAGCATCAATCGATTTGCCCATTTCATCATACATCTTACGCCAGTCCCAGTAAGCTTTAGCATTTGGATAAGCCTCAAACTTATCTTTGGAATAAGCCCAGTCCACATCGCACAGTGCAACGATGTTCTCGGTCGGAGCTACTGCTCTGAGGTTGGAATTACCCATTCCTCCTATGCCCACAACAGCGATATTAAGCTTGTCACTCGGCGCCCTGTGCCCAAGTCCGCTTACCACAGTATTCGGGACAATAGTGAGACCGGCTGCAACCGCACCTGTAGTCCCTATAAAGGAACGGCGCGTAATGGTTTTTGTGTTTTTTCCCATAGTCAGGTTTGTTAAAAGGTTTTCAAGAAATTAAAATTGTTCAGTAAATATAAGAAACTCCCGCCTTTAAATCCAATATTGTTATCACCTTATTTTAAATCAGTATTTATTTCCCCGGAAATGCTTTTCTTAATTTAAACGCTTGATTATATGAATTATAAATGTCGGTCTTAAAAAAACAGGCATATTTGGAATAAGCATATGGGAAAAGGAAGAGCAGGACTTCTGATAACAGGCAGCTTCAGGATGAGAAAGGATACCTTAAGTTACTGCCTTAAATAAGGGAGGGTGTTTATATTCCTTCCTTAACGGAGTATCGGAATATTTACACCCTCCCTGCAAAATCAAACTTTATCTACATATCTATACGATCAGGTATTCTGTTTATTAATAACCCGGGTTCTGGTGGAGGTTGGGGTTTGAATTGATCTGGTTCTGGGGAATAGGAAATACATTTCTTGTATCACTCTCACCTGAACGGTCAAAGAACTCCCATGTTCCACGTACAAACTTACCCCAGCGAACCAGGTCATTACGTCTGAATCCCTCATGATAGAACTCCCATGATCTCTCCTGGAGAAGCTGATCCATAGTAAGGGTTTCAGTGTCATAACGTTTTTCCGGATCATTATTGAAAGCCCTGTCGCGTATCTTATTAACAATATCCACGGCTTCCTGGGTAGCAACACCTCCGTTATCGCGCATAATAGCCTCAGCTTTAAGCATAAGAATATCGGCATAACGTATATAGGCATAGTCATTGGTCATCCCGTTTCCGTCATAGTCAATTGCATACTTTGCAAACCTGGCTCCCTGGTACTCGAGTGAGTTCTTATGGTCATAGGTAATACCATCGCCCGGATTGAAGATGTTTATGAAATCAATTGAATAGATAAGCGGATTGGGAGCACTCTCCTCTGTACATGTGAGAGGCTGACCTGTTTTCTTGTCATACTGCTGACCAACCATCCAGCCATTCCTTCTTACGTCCATCTCGTCGAACGAGCGGTAATGTGAAGGCAGGGCTGAGCTACCGCTTGTGGCCTTGTGGGGAACATCAAAGATCTTGTTTCCCTGGTGATGTTGTCCGCAGAGATAGAACATTACGGTATTATAGCTTCCCCAGCCATTACCGGTACGGTATTCATCGTAAGGCACTACAAAGATGTTCTCCTTCGATCCTTCGTTCCTGGGAATGAAATTTGCAAAATAGTTTGGTTCGAGGTCGAAAATTTCTGAGTCGATTATCATATCGGCATAAGTGATGACATCATCCCACCTTGGGGTTCCGGTCCATACCTCAGCATTTATATATAGTTTACAGAGCAGGGCGGCTACGGCGTATTTATTAAAACGGCCATAGGTGCTTGAGTTCTTCTGATCACTGACCTTGTCAATATTGTCAAGAAGGTCATTTTCAATAAACTCAAATACCTCATTACGTCCGGTCTGGAAATCAACATTGTTTGCAGGTCTGAAGCCAGGCTCAACATCAAAGCGGTCAACAATTGGAACATTGCCAAAGTTATTGAGCAGATGATAATACCCCAATGCCCTTATACATTTCAACTCGGCAGTAAAACTCTCCCTTAGCAGAGGGTCCATATTGGGCAGATTGGCAAACTGATACATAAGCATGTTGGCGCGGTTTACCATCTGAAACTCCTCGGTCCACGACTGGTTTATATACACCACCTCAGGCGTCCATGAATGTTCGCTGAAGCGCTGAAAGTTACCGCCGTCGTACCAGTGCCTGCCCCTTGTCGGAAGCAGGGCTTCGTCAGTTGAAAAAGTCTCCATGGTAAAGGTACCCCTCAGGTTTGTAAGGTTCCTGAGGTCCCCGTATGCAGGAACCAGGGCTGATATTATCTCGTCTTCGGTTCCATAGAATTCTGATGAAGCAATGCTTGAATAAAGAGTCTCATCCAGATTTGTGCATGCCGGCGCAGTGAAAATTATTATCACTGCCATTATATATAATGTCTTTAATAACTTATTCATAGTTTTAAGTTTTTAAAATTTAACATTCAGACCCAGTGTAAATGTTCTTACGCTGGGATAAACCCATCTGTAGTCAATACCGGGAGCAAGACCACTGATAGTAATCTCGGGGTCCATCCCTTTATATCCCGTTATACAGAACAGGTTCTGGCCGCTTGCATAAACCCTTAGACTCTGAAGTACCTTATTGTTTTTAAAGGGAAGGTTATAACCAATGGTCAGGTTGTCAAGCTTAACATAGTCTCCTTTCTCTATGTAGTAATCCGAGTATTGCGGGTCGGCAATGACATCCGCGTCAAGAGTACTTGCCAGAAGGTTAAGTGGAACCATTACGGGGTTCTCGAAAAAGAGCCTCTGGGTATTGAGCAGCTGGAATCCGAATGCTCCTCTGAAGAATATTGTCATGTCGAAGTTACCGTAGCGGAGGGTATTGGTGAATCCCATGTAGCTTTTGGGCAGACCGTTACCAAGGATGGCTTTGTCTTCCATTTTAACCTGGGCTGCAGTGAGTTTTTCGTCATGAGCTGCATTCCAGAATCTCCACGATCCGTCATCAGCTATCTCAGCAAACTGGTATCCATAGAAGTTACCAATAGGTTCTCCTTCCTGCAGTCTGAAAGCAGGTGTATTGTTAAGTCCCGGAGCACCTATATTCTCAAGATCCACATATTTTGTTTCATACTGGTCGTTTGACAGTGAAACGAGTTTGTTCCTGTTGTATGAGATATTGAAGTCAACATCCCACTGGAACTTCTGGCTTCTTACGGGACTTAGCTTTGCTGAGAATTCAATCCCTTTATTGCTCATCTCGCCGACATTCAGCCAGGTGGTGTTATAGAGGTTTGGCGGAACGGGGACTGAGTACTGGTAGAGAAGGTCTCTGGTAGTACGCTGATATAGGTCGAGAGTAAGAGTAAGGAAATTATTGAAGAGAGTGGCATCGATACCAAGGTTGGTTTCGGTTTTCTTCTCCCACCGCAGATCGGGGTTCGGGTTACTGGCTGGAGCATATCCCGGGATCCACTGACCCTGGTACAGCATCACGCCGGATGTTCCAAGTCTCTGTAGAGATATATAGTTACCTATACCCTGGTTACCTGTAACACCCCATCCGAGCCTTAGTTTAAGGTCGTCAACGAAACTGACATTTGCCATAAAGCTTTCACGGCTTAAGGTCCAGCCTACAGACACGGCAGGGAAGAGACCCCATTTATTGTTCGCTCCGAAACGTGAAGATCCCTCATTCCTCAAACTGGCCGATAACATATATTTATTACCATAGTTGTAGTTCAACCTGCCGAAGAAGGCAATAAGGGTATTGTCTTCCTTGCTGCTTGTTATGTCGCCCGAGCTGTATTTTCCGTCGGGGACCTGCAGTCCGGCGCCCAGATTATTAAAGCTGAAAATATTGGATATGAAATCCCTGTTCCTGGCGCCGAACGATTCGTACATGAAATCCTGGTAGCTGTAACCTGCGAGAGCATTTATTGTATGCAGGCCGGCAAACTGGTTGGTATAGTTCAGGTTGGCTTCGAAAGTCCTGTCGAGTGAAGCATTGGTTGTCCTCTGAGCTGTACCACTGTGCCCTCCGTTTACGCTTGCAAGAGCATCGATGTGTTCAAAGTAACCGGTAATGGTGTTTGATCTCTGAAGAGCAGCTGTGGCCGATGCCTTGAGGTTATTGGTTATCCTGTAAGAAATTTGGGTATTGGCAAGCACCTGACTCCTTTTGTTCTCACGGTCGTACTGAAACAGCAGGCCAAGAGGGTTTGAAGAGTCGTAGCCGGCATCTTCAAAGAAACTACCGTCTTCATTGTAAACAGGCTGAGTCGGGTTTCTCTGGAGAGCCTGCCTGTACGACTGATAGTTTACAGGATTCTCTGTTGTGAAGGTATTACTTAGTCCCATCTGAACGACAAGCTTCTTATCGAGCCCTGTATGGGTAAGTGACAACCTGCCATTAAGTACCTGGTTATGCGATTCCAGGATAAAACCGTTAAGGTCCCTGAAGTTAACAGACCCGTAATAGTTTGTCGATTCATTACCTCCTGATATTGATAGGTTATGAACCTGGCTAAGGGCATTTCTTGTTATCTCATCGAGCCAGTCGGTATCGGAGCCGAAGTCAATAATAGAACCTGCCTTACTTCTGAGAAGGGCACTTTCAGAGTCCTCAAAATCTGACTTGAGCTGTTGCCACTTGGCTGCATCGAGAAGCTCGGGTTTCTTAAGCCACGACTCTGTATAAATATAGGATGAGTAATTTACCTCAGCCTTGCCTGATGAACCCTGCTTTGTAGTTATTATAATAACCCCTGCATTTCCACGTGTTCCGTATATTGCAGCAGCTGAACCGTCGCGAAGTATATTTATTGATTCGATATCTTCAGGAACAAGAGTGTTCATGTTGCCTCCCGGTACACCATCAATAATTACAAGGGGCTCAGCATCGCCCCTTACAGTTGAGACACCACGGAGCTGCATCTGAACTCCTGCAGTAGGGTCTCCACCCGATGCTCTCGAGATTGCAAGACCTGCAACCTTTCCCTGGACCATCTGGAGGGGTGACTGTGTTACAGCTCCCTTATTGAAATCACCTTCAGCAACGCTGGCGATGGAACTTGTTATCTCTTCCCTCCTCTGGGTTCCGTAGCCGACAACCACTATCTCCTGAAGGGCGAGGGCAGACTCGGCAAGTGTTACTTCGATAGAGGATTGAGTGCCGACAGTAACTTCCTGGGTAGAATATCCTACAAAAGAGAAAACAAGTGTTGATGAAGGGCCATCCACAGTTATGTTATAGCGTCCGTCTGCTCCCGACATAGCCCCATTAACTGTCCCCTTCTCAAGTATATTGACACCAGGCATAGGCTGACCTGCAGGATCCAGAACCCTTCCTGTCACCACCCTGCCCTGTATTACACTTTCAGTCAATGCTTTTCTTACATCCTCGTTCAAAGATTCTGTTGTAAGAAGTATCTTCCTGTCAAGAACTGCATAATGGACATTTGTACCTGCAAAAAGTCCGGCAAGGATCTCATCAATCAGTTTGTCCTTAACCTGAACATTGACAACCCGGTCGAGGTCAATCTGCTTCTGGTTGAGAATGAAGTAGAATTCGCTCTGACTCTCTATCTCATCCATAACCTGCTCAAGGGTTGTATTCTCAAGGTCAAGCGTTACTTTGGTAACCTGAGAATATGAATTTGAAGCGAATATATTCGTCAAAGTGACAAATATTATCAGTACAGCAATCTTCAGTTTCATAAGTAGTTTTTTTACATAGGGATATGGCATTATCCCATAATCAGATTTTTTTTTCATAACTTTGAAATGTTTCAGTTTAGGTTATTATTCACAAATAGTAACTTAGCTACAGGCAGGAGGGTGGCGCAATCACTTTCCTGCTTTTGCTTTCTGGGATACTTTGATCATAGGCATTCCGGTTTAGGTTAATAAATAAGTCAGGTTAAATATTTGTCTCTACAAGTTTCTGTGTTATAATAACTTTCCTTTTCGAATAGATCTCTCCCGAAATAAGATTCCTGTCGAGGATAATATAATCAATGCTAAGGCTCTGCTCAAGGAGATGCATCACCTCCTCAAGGTTTTCATCAAGGAAGGTAGCCCTGAGCCTGAGATCAGTCCTCACCTCCCCTATTATCTCCACATCGACATTATACCATCTTCCTATCCTTCTTGCAACAATGTCGAGGGGATCGTTTCTGAAGACAAGACGGCCCTCCTTCCATGCCAGATATTTCTGAGGGTTCACCTTTCCGGCAGCAAGATCCTTGTTAGTCTTATTATATGTCAGCATCTCATTTGGCTCCAGAGTATAGATATTCTTGTTTTCCAGGTCACTGAAGAGTATCTTACCTTCTTCAAGAACGACCTCAACATTCTCTTCATCTTTGTATGATGCTACATTGAACTTGGTTCCAAGCACCTTTACAACTACACCACCTGTTATTACAGAGAGAGGGTGCTTTTCATCGGTTACTACGTCAAGGTATGATTCACCATCCAGAATCAGCGTCCTGTCTTTAAGATAATCGCCGCTATACCTCAGGCTGGAATTGCTGTTAAGCCATCCGGTTGAGCCGTCGGGAAGTGAAAACTGAACCCTAGTCCATGCAGGAGCCTTAATGTCGACCCATGTCATTTTTTCTGGCGACACGGGCTTAAACTGCTGTATAGCAAGATAAAGAGCCAACGGAAGAATTAAAATGGCAGCAACCCGTCCGGTCCATTTGATAACAGACTCCAGATTAAGCTTCTTCCTGTTATTCATTTCAGAGTTTATCTTATAATGAATCCTGTAAAGTATGTGATCGAGATTCACATCCTCTTTAATATCTTCATTTAAAATACTGTACCACCTCTTCTTCATGTTTTCCTGTAAACCCTGCTGTGCATCTTCATCACAAAACATTTTTTCCACAGCATCCAAATCAGGTAACTTATCCTTCCCCTCAAAAAACTCCTCCTGTTTTTCCCTTTCAAATCCAAATCCTTTCATTCGTCTCTTACTTTTCTTATCACTATTGAATAATATAAATTTCCACTATCAATAAAACATAAACAACTATTAATCAACAAACTGAATAAACCATATTAACCCAGCACAGACACCTCAGGGGATTAAACAGCAATAATTCCCGTAATAAGCATCAGTTGTTTACTTTAATATCCTCACACATTTCATTACACCTATCCCAACCAGCAAAAACCACTTTAATATTTTCAAATAAAGAGCAGGTATATCCTCACATATAAGATTTTATCAGCCGGCTTAAAGCAGAATCATGAGCAACAGGATTAACACAGTGATATTCTGTTTTCTCAGATTTTCCCTCAGGAATTTAAGGGCTGCAGTCAGCTGGTTTTCAACGGTCTTGTGGCTTATACTGAGATCATTGGCTATCTCCCTGATATTCTGACCCTCAAACCTGCTTCTTACAAATATCTCCCTTCTTTTTTCAGGTAACCGGTCAACAAGGTCGTGTATATACTGCAGAGTAAAATCATAGGCTATCTTTTCTGTTGTCTGCTGGTCGACGTCATTGTTTATCTTCGATTTGATATATTCAGCCGTATATACTTTTGTTCTGAAATGTTTTCTTATAAGGTTGAAGGCAATAGTAAAGAGGTAGGACTTGAACGAGAGTTCTTCCTTAAGATCGGACCTTTTTTCCCATATCTTTGTAAAAACGTCCTGAACCAGTTCCTCACATTCCGGCGCCGATCTGATATAGCCATAGGCAAACCTGTAGAGCCTGGTGCTGTAGCATCTGAACAGAGTATTGAATGCTATGAGATTACCCCGCGACAATTCCTTAACAAGCATAACCTCATCTGTGAGCTCTTTATTCCCCTGCATCGTAAAACAGATAAGTTGGATAAACCATCAAGTTTAGAATTACAATATATAAAATTAAACGAAAAAGATATATGATATGTAATAATATCCTGCTATTAAGGGGTTGATCAACTAAACCCATAAAAGGAAAAAGCAGTTCTTAAATACCCAAAGAACTGCTTTTAACCCTAACTAACTAACTAACTAATTCCAACCTACCAATACAAATTAACACTAACATTCTTTAATCATAATATCCATAAGAGAATATTAACACCTATGCAAAAA
>JAVEZD010000044.1:0-15031 GCA_034003165.1 Bacteroidales bacterium
TTTTTGCCCTTTTTCTGCTTTTCAAGGAGTTTACGCTTTCTGCTGATGTCGCCGCCGTAACATTTGGCGGTTACGTCTTTGCGGACTGCTTTGACGGTTTCGCGTGCAATTATTTTTGCGCCAATGGCTGCCTGGATTGCGATGTCAAATTGCTGGCGAGGGATTAGCTCTTTTAGCTTTTCGCACATTCTTCGGCCAAAGTCGTAGGCATGTTCACGGTGGATTAGGCTTGAGAGTGCATCCACCTGCTCTCCGTTGAGGAGGATGTCAAGCTTTACAAGGTCCGCCTCTTTGTAGCCCACTACGTGGTAGTCAAATGATGCGTATCCTCTTGAAACCGATTTGAGTTTGTCATAGAAATCAAAGACAATCTCGGCAAGCGGCATTTCAAAATTGAGCTCTACCCTTTCGCTTGTAAGGAAGTGCTGGCTGAGGAGTACTCCTCTCTTATCAAGGCAGAGCTTCATGATAACCCCAAAGTATTCAGACTTGGATATTATCTGCGCCCTGATATATGGCTCCTCAATATAATCTATAAGTGTAACAGCCGGAAGGCCGGAAGGATTGTGCACATCAAGCATCTCTGCCTGCGTGGTAAATACCTTGTATGAAACGTTTGGAACAGTTGTAATAACGTCCATATCGAACTCCCTGTACAACCTCTCTTGCACAATCTCCAAATGGAGCAGACCAAGGAACCCACATCTGAATCCAAAACCCAGAGCCAGGGATGACTCGGGCTCAAACACGAGGGACGCATCGTTAAGCTGCAGCTTCTCCAGCGACGCCCTCAGATCCTCATACTCATCGGCCTCAACAGGATAAACACCGGCAAACACCATCGGCTTAACCTCCTCAAAACCTCCTATAGATGTACTGCACGGACGAGCTATATGGGTTATGGTATCTCCCACCTTTACCTCGCTGGCCGCCTTAATTCCCGATATTATATATCCCACATCGCCGGTAAGAACCTCTGTGGAAGGGGTCATTTTTAGTCTCAAAATTCCCACTTCATCCGCCTCGTACTCTTTTCCGGTATTAAAGAACTTAACCTTGTCGCCCTTTTTGATGGAGCCGTTGACAACCTTAAAATATGCAATAATTCCTCTGAATGAGTTAAAGACCGAGTCAAAAATGAGCGCCTGCAGGGGAGCATTTGGATCTCCCTTAGGTGCCGGAACCTTTTTAATGATAGCGTCAAGAATCGCCTCAACACCCACACCTGTCTTGCCACTGGCTAGAATAATATCCTCATCGTCGCAGCCAAGAAGGTCAATTACCTGATCCTTTACCGAATCAATCATTGCTGCGTCCATATCGATCTTGTTAAGGACGGGGATTATCTCCAGGTCATGATTGAGTGCAAGATATAGATTTGATATTGTCTGGGCTTGAATACCCTGAGTAGCATCTACAACCAGAAGAGCACCTTCGCACGATGCGATGGCTCTGGAAACTTCATAAGAAAAGTCCACGTGACCGGGTGTATCTATCAGATTAAGAGTGTATTTCTCCCCTTCGTGGATGTAATCCATCTGGATAGCATGGCTCTTAATTGTTATACCCTTCTCCTTCTCCAAATCCATAGAGTCCAGAACCTGGGCCTCCATGTCTCTTCCTATTACAGTGTTTGTAAACTCTAACAGCCTGTCTGCCAGAGTACTTTTACCGTGGTCTATATGTGCGATTATACAAAAGTTCCTGATATTCTTCATGGCTGCAAAGATAAAAATATTTAACAAATGAGAATTAATGGTGTTATCTTTGTCACTCAGGGTTGAAAAAAACAAAAAATCAGTAATAAAACATACAACAATGACACACAATTATCCATTGGGCGAGATTGCCTCTCAGGTGAGAAGGGATATTGTACGGATGGTTAACATGGCGGCATCCGGACACCCCGGCGGTTCGCTCAGCAGCACAGACATTCTTACAGCACTCTTCTTTTCCGAGATGAATCACAACCCGTCAGAATGGAGACGAGACGGTAAAGGGAAAGATATGTTTTTCCTGTCCGCAGGTCACCTTTCTCCCGTTTTTTACAGCATTCTGGCCAGAAGCGGCTACTTCCCCGTTAGCGAACTTGCCTCATTCAGAAAACTTGGCTCAAGGCTTCAGGGACACCCATCGGTAGAGAGGGGACTTCCCGGAGTACACATGGCATCGGGCTCATTAGGACAGGGACTGTCTGTATCATGTGGGGCAGCTTTAACCAAAAGACTGGAGGGCGAGAATAATTTCGTTTATGTACTTCTGGGTGACGGTGAATGTCAGGAGGGACAGATTTGGGAAGGAGCTATGTTTGCCGCGCATCACAAGCTGAGTAATCTCATAGCAATCACAGACTGGAACGGTCAGCAGATAGACGGACCAAACGATAAAGTGATGAGTTTGGGAGACCTTGAGGCAAAATGGAGAGCCTTTGGATGGGATGTTACCATTGCCGATGGCCACAACATTGAAGAGATTAAAGCTACAATCCAGACCGCAAAAAGTGAGGTTTCAAACGGTAAACCCAAGATGATTCTGATGAAGACCCAGATGGGAAAAGGTGTGGACTTTATGCAGGGAACTCACCACTGGCACGGAAAAGCACCCAACGCAGAGCAGACAGAGAAAGCACTATCACAACTTAAGGAGACCATAGGAGATTTTTAACATGAAAGAGATATTTGAAAATACCGGAAACAAAGACACAAGATCCGGATTTGGAGCAGGGCTCCACGAACTTGGCAAGACAAACAAAGATGTGGTAGCCCTTTGTGCAGACCTTACCGGGTCTCTGAAAATGGACGCATTTGCAGCTGAGTTTCCTGACAGGTTCATCCAGTGCGGAATTGCCGAGGCAAATATGATAGGGACAGCAGCAGGACTAGCTGTATCCGGTAAAATTCCATTTGCCGGCTCCTTTGCCGAATTTGTCACCGGCAGAGTTTACGACCAGGTCAGGCAGGTTGTCGCCTACTCAGATACCAACGTGAAGATTTGCGCATCACACGCAGGAATAACCCTTGGAGAGGATGGTGCAACTCACCAGACGATGGAAGACATCGGCCTTATGAGGATGCTTCCAAATCTCACCGTTATTAATCCTTGTGACTACAATCAGACAAAAGCAGCCACTATTGCAATTGCAGACCTCCACGGACCGGTCTATCTGAGGTTCGGCAGGCCATCTGTTCCTAACTTTACTCCGGCAGACCAGAAATTTGAGATAGGAAAGGCGGTCAAAATGATTGACGGTAAAGATGTTTCAATTTTTGCAACAGGCCACCTTGTATGGGAGGCAATCCAGGCAGCAAAGGCATTGGAGCTTGAGGGAATATCAGCAGAGGTTGTAAACATACATACCATTAAACCTTTGGACAAAAATGCAGTCTTACAATCAGCAGCAAAGACAGGCGCTGTTGTAACAGCAGAAGAACACCTGATAGCCGGAGGACTTGGAGAACTTGTTGCAGGAGTTCTTGCAACAGAAAGGCCAACACCTCAGGAGTTTGTTGCCGTAGACGATATGTTTGGCCAGAGCGGAGAGCCTGCTGAACTAATGACACAATACAAACTCAATGCTGCCAGCATAGTTGCTGCCGCTAAAAGAGCCATACTAAGGAAATAGTAAAACGCTAAATGACAGATAAGGAGCTTCTGGAATTATACAGAGAGGAGGGCAAAGAGAGCTATGCCTTCAACCTTATTGTCAAGACATACAGCGAAAGACTCTACTGGCACGTTCGCAAGATGGTGGCATCACACGACGATGCCAACGACATAATTCAAAACACATTTATAAAGGCATGGGACGCCCTTCCGGAATTCAGGGAGGAGTCCCGCCTTTTTACATGGCTGTACCGAATAGCTACAAATGAGTCGCTTACCTTCCTGAAGAGAAAGAAGACAAGAGCATTCTTTTCTCTTACTGATTACTCCAAACAACTGGAAAACAAACTTGAGTCCGACCCCTACTTTAACGGAGATGCTGCACAAAAGGCACTTCACAAGGCAATACTCAAACTTCCGGATAAGCAGAGAGCTGTTTTTAACATGAGATATTTTGATGAGTTGAAATATGAAGAGATTTCAGAAATAACCGGCACATCTGTGGGTGCTCTGAAAGCCTCATACCATCACGCTTTTCAAAAAATCCAACACTCAATGGAAGAACTTTTTTAATCCTTTTGCATTTTAAATAGTCAAAGATGTATGAAAGAAAAATTTAACATGGACAACAGAAATCTGAAGGAGAACCCGTACGGTATTCCTGAAGGTTACTTCAGTTCATTGCAAGACGCAATATCAGATAAAATCTCGGCAAAAGGGCAAAAGCCATCTTTCTGGAAAATTGCCAGACCACAGCTAGCGCTTGTCTCAACATTTGCCGTTGTGTTTCTGATTGCCTACGCCACAATCAACATATTCTCTCCGGATGATAAACAGAATCCACTATCCGGTTCAGAGAATCAGTTAGAGGAGATATACGTAAAGACAAGTTTTGTTGACTTTTACGACTCCTCGTCAGACACCCTTTATACAGAAGACGAACAGGAGGTAGACCCTGAAGAGATAATGGAATACCTTAGCTCTAATACAGGTTTAATATATTTAGCATCAATAGAATAAATTGAAATGAAAAAGTCAGTTTTAACCATACTTTTAGCAGTACTTAGTCTTGCGGTTTACGCACAGCCTCAGCCGCAGAACATGTCTGAATTTCCTCTGGATCAAGACCAGAAGCAGAGCAGGTACGAGCAGATTCAGAGCGCAAAAATTGCATTCTTTACAACTGAACTTGAGCTATCTCCAAAAGAGGCAGAAGAGTTCTGGCCTATTTATAACAACTTCTGGAAGGAGCGTGAAAGATCGTACAGAAAGATTCAGGGAAATCTTAAAAATATTGACAAAGCCATATCCGGAGAAGGCAAACTCTCTGATGCAGAACTTAAGTCTCTTATGGAGAAATATATTACTGAATTCTCTACAGAGGGTGAAATTTACAAAAACTTCCACGCACAGTTTTCAAGAATCCTTCCTCAGGAAAAGGTAGCAAAGATTTACGTTACTGAAGAAAAATTCAGAGTTAAGATGATCCATCAACTCAGACGCGGCAGCGGACCGGGAGGACAAGGTCAGAACTTAAGATAAAAATCGGAAGTAAGTTTACGATACTCTTCTGAGAATAAACCATTGGGGCTCTTCTGTACGGAGAGCCCTTCTTCATTTATGCCCCCCCTGCTAACTCGGGAAAACTCCATCATTACCCTTTTGGGCGCATCACCCTCTATAGTACTAACCCGGCATATCCTTACCAGGAAAAAGCCCTTTGCAGAGGCAGCTGCCATAAACTCTCTCTCTGCCTCAATTGGCAGAATTACAGAAAGAGTACCCTCTTCTGAAAGCAAATCTGACGAGCAATCCACCAACTCATTAAACGACAGGCTGTCCGTATGCCTTGCATTGCTCCTTCTGCTGCATGGAGCCTTTAACGAGTTGTTAAAATACGGAGGGTTTGAGACTATAAGATTCCACTTGGCAGATGATGAGAGTTTAAACTCCCTTAACGAAAGAGGCAATGATTCTAAATCCTCTCCCCATGGAGACTCTCTGAAATTATCCCCAGCCTCTGCAGCAGACGGAGTATCCGGGTCGACACCCTTAATTTCAGCCTTAACTCCATTTGATGCCAATCTCTGGGCAACCATAAGAGCAATAACCCCGGTACCGGTCCCCACATCAAGAACTTTGAAAGATTCATCCCTTACACCGGCAGATGGCAAACAGCACCACGCACCAAGAAGCACCCCATCAGTGTTTACCTTCATGGCACTCCGCTCCTGCGTAACCGCAAATTTTTTAAAGAAGAAACGACCCATCTTTCATCTCCATGATTCTGTCGCTCATAGCAGCCAGATCCCTGTCGTGGGTAACAATAATAATGGTTTGACCATATTTCTCTCTCAATTCAAAGAAGAGACCATGAATATCCCTCTTTGTCTCAGTATCCAGGTTCCCTGAAGGCTCATCAGCAAGAATTACCGATGGGTTATTCATTAACGCCCGGGCTATCGCAACTCTCTGCTGCTCTCCTCCACTAAGCTCAGATGGTTTATGCGAAAGTCTTCCTCCCAGTCCAAGAGACCTAAGTAACTCCGCTGCCCTCTGGTTTGCTTTTGAAGAACTCTCCTTTCCAATGAGAGCCGGAATTGCGACATTCTCCTGAGCTGTAAACTCAGGTAACAAATGGTGAAACTGAAAAACAAAACCTATCTTTTTATTTCTGAAATCTGCCAAAGCATTTGATCCCAGAGAAAACAGGTCCGTACCATCAATCAAAACCCTTCCTGTATCTGGTCTTGACAGAGTACCAAGAATTTGGAGCAAGCTGGACTTTCCAGCCCCGCTTGCTCCAACAATACTTACTACCTCTGCCTCCTTTGCCTTGAAATCAATTCCCTTTAGCACAAGAAGGCTTCCGTATGACTTTCTTATATCGGTTGCCTCAATCATCAGGCTTTATTCATCCTTATCATTTGATTCGTACTCCTTAAGCAGCTTATCCTGAACCTCTGCAGGCACCTGCTGGTAGTCTGCATATGTCATTGTAAAGGTTGCCCTGCCAGAAGTAAGCGAGCTAAGTGTTGTAGAATATTTGTTAAGCTCTGCAAGTGGAACTCTGGCTTTAAGAATCTCAAATCCCTTATCGCTGCTCATTCCCTCAATCATAGCCCTGCGGTTCTGAAGGTCACTCATTACATCACCCATATACTCACTAGGAACAAGAACCTCTATATTATAGATAGGCTCCATAATCTTAGGACCGGCTTTCTTAAAGGCCTCCTTGAAAGCATTTCTTCCGGCCAGTTTGAAAGATATCTCATTTGAGTCAACAGGGTGCATCTTACCATCATAAACAAACACTCTGATGTCGCGTGCATAAGAACCGGTAAGCGGGCCCTCCTCCATCTTCTCAAGAACTCCCTTAAGAATTGCAGGCATAAACCTTGCGTCAATAGCTCCTCCAACAATACAGTTGTAATACTCAAGCTTTCCGCCCCAGTCCATCTTGTACTCCTCTTTTCCTTTTATGTTAAGCACAAGTTCCTTACCTTCAATTTTAAACTTATTGTTAGGAGCAACGCCCTCAACAACAGGTTCAATAAGCAGGTGAACCTCACCAAACTGACCGGCACCACCGGACTGTTTTCTGTGACGGTAATCTGCAAGGGCAACCTTTGTAATAGTCTCCCTGTAAGGAATCTTTGGAGGGAAAAGATCAATCTCCAGTTTATGAGTATTTGTCAAATGCCATTTAAGGATATTGATGTGGTGCTCACCCTGTCCGCTGAGGATTGTTTGCTTAAGCTCCTTAGAGTACTCAATCTTAATTGTAGGGTCCTCTGCATGTGCACGGTTAAGAATCTCACCAAGTTTCTCTTCATCCTTCTCCACCTTTGCCTTAATAGCTGTGCGGAATTTTGAAGGAGGGAAAACAATAGGTTCAAAAACCCACTCCTTGTTTCCTCCGTTAAGAGTCTGATTTGTCTTTACCGATTTTAGTTTAACAGTACATCCTATATCACCGGCTACCATCTCTGTTACCTTCTCCTTTTTCTTACCGGCTACAGCATACATTACTGCAAGACGCTCCTTTGATCCGTT
This sequence comes from Bacteroidales bacterium, assembly GCA_034003165.1. Taxonomy (GTDB): domain Bacteria; phylum Bacteroidota; class Bacteroidia; order Bacteroidales; family VadinHA17; genus LD21. The sequence goes on from JAVEZD010000044.1 coordinate 7,660, forward strand.
TTCAGGATTTGTAAGGTCCATCCCTTCAGTAATTTTACCTGACATTACACGGAAGAATGAGACATCACCAAGGTGCTGCTCAACAGATGTTTTATATATAAAGATTGATGGCTGCCCCGATGCATCGCATGGAACAGTTGTACCATCTTTTAGTTTCTGAACCATTTTATCAGGAGCAGGAGCGGCGTTTATTACAAACTCCATAAGTCTCTTTACTCCTATGTCTTTCTTACCTGACAGGCAGAACAGAGGCATAATCTCGGCCTTTGCAATACCTATACGAAGACCTGCACGAATCTCCTCCTCTGTAAGCTGACCCTTGTCAAAGAATAGCTCCATAAGAGCCTCGTCATTCTCAGCAGCCATCTCGGCAACTATCTGATGATATTCTGCTGCCTGGTCTGCCTGGTCTGCAGGAATCTCATGCTCTTCACGTGTGCCATTTTCATCTTTGAAAACGTACATCTTCATTTTAAGAACATCAATAAAGCTGTTAAAACCGGTACCTGTCTCAACAGGATACTGAATAACAAGAACCTTCTTACCAAAAGTTTGCTTAACAGATTCAAGTGTTCCTTCCCAGTTTGCCTTTTCGTGATCAAGCTGATTAATTGCAAGAATAAGTGGTTTTTTGCACTTTTCTGCATGACGGGCAAATATTTCAGTACCCACCTCAACACCCTGCTGAGCATTTACTATCATAACACCTGCATCCGCAACCCTGAAAGCAGAGATAACCCCTCCTATGAAGTCATCTGAGCCCGGAGTATCAATAATATTGAGCTTATGATCCATAAACTCAGTGTAAAGAAGTGTGGGATAGATGGAACGCTGGTAGAGCTGTTCTATTTCCGTATTGTCACTCACAGTAGTTTTTGCCTCAACAGTTCCTCTGCGGTCAATAACTTTTCCTTCAAACATCATTGTCTCTGCCAGGGTTGTCTTTCCCGACTTCGTGCCTCCAAGCAGGACGATGTTGCGAATATTCTGAGTAGGGTATGTTTTCATACTTTTTACTTGGTTATGTGTTATTTGTTAATTTTAAAGTGCAAAGATTCAAATTTAACAAATATTTTTCAGATATATTTACAAAAAAAACAACTTGCTGCTGCCATATCATAAAGAGAGTGTTGCCGAGGCCGGATGCGATGAAGCAGGGAGAGGAGCCCTTGCAGGCCCTGTCTATGCTTCAGCGGTTATTCTGCCTCCAGATTTCTTCCATCCGCTCCTCAACGACTCAAAGCAACTTAAGGAAAGAGAGAGAGATATTCTCAGAGAAATAATCGAACAAGAGGCTATCGACTGGGCCGTTGCGTGGGCAACTCCGGAAGAGATAGACAAAATTAACATTCTTAAAGCATCAATCCTTTCAATGCACAGAGCCCTTGACAAACTCAAAAAGAGGCCGGAAGGGATAATTGTTGACGGGAACAGATTTACCTCATACAGAGATATTCCTCATACATGTTTTGTAAAAGGAGACGGAAGATTTGCCTCAATAGCCGCAGCATCTGTTCTGGCAAAGACCCACAGAGATGAATACATGAGGAAAATAGACAAAGAGTTCCCTTGTTACGGATGGGCAAGAAACATGGCCTACCCTACATCTGAACATAGAGAGGCCATAAAAAGAATGGGGGTTAGTAAATATCACAGAATCTCGTACAAACTCCTTCCGGAGCCCACGCTATTCAGTTTCACGGATGGCATACCTCCCAAGTGAAACAAGAGCACATGCTGTAAAGAAGATTGAGATAATAATCTCCGGTGTCGCAGACTTGTAGTCTGATGCTATTGATCCTACCTGAGTAAGCCCATCTATCAGGGCTGAATAACCTCCAAATAAGGCAAACAGCAAAGCACCCACAGCGCCAAAAATGGCAATAATCAACCTTGTTCTTTCTACTCTGGGCTTAGGCTCCGGCAGAACATCAAGTGTTGCAAATAATCTTCCGGTAAATCCGTCGTCCTCAATTTTCTGTTTATGTTCATCAAAGAACATCTTTATTTTTTCATCATCTTTCATAACCAATTTTGTTTAAATGGTTTGACAAGTTACCCCTTGCCCTCGACAGGTGAGACTTAACTGTATTTTCCGGCATTCCGGTAATAACTGAAATCTCCTTCATACTTCTGTCCTCCATGTAGAAAAGAAGTACTGTTGTCCTCTCCTTTTCGCTCAGCCTGGACATTGCCATATAGAGCTCCTGATTTTTATATCTACTGTCTGCTCCTGTCTGGTCTGAAACAATATTCTCATTCAACTCTGTTGATGTGAATTTTTTCTGTGCTCTCTTATTGTCACAAAAACAGTTGTATGCTATTCTAAAGAGCCATGTAGAGAACTTAGACTTACCGCTGAAAGAGGACAGGTTGATATACGCCTTTATCAGTGCTTCCTGTGCAATATCATCCCCCAGTGCAATGTCTCCGTTGCAGAGGTTATACAGGAACCGCCTGAGCGGCTCCTGAATCAACATTACCTCTTTTTCAAATTCAGATCTGTTCACTATAGTGAGCTCTGTTCGCCTTATTATTCTTATTTGTTCTCGTTCTTCTTATTGATAAGGTAAGCTGTCAGCTGACCCAGGCCTACGAAGAGTGGAATAAGTCCAAAGGCTGCAAATTTCAGCTGGTTGTCAAAGAAGAGGAAAAGTGCTATAAAAATTGCTATACCTGCTCCAATTGTAACCAGAGAACTGGTAAGCGGGTCCTTAGGCAGTTTGGGCCTTTCATTTCCCTTGAATAGTTCCGGAGAGATATCCCTTCCGTGCTCAATTGCCTTTTCAATGAGTCTGTTCCTGGATCTGTCTCTCATTATCTTTGTAGTATAAACGATTGCCAGGATGATAATTGCTGTTAGAAACGGCATTAAAATTGCTAATACTCCTTCCATTGTGTTTAGTTTTTTAGGGTTTTTTAGTTTGTTTGCCTGTTTGACTGCAATTCAGGGAGAAAAGTTGCAGATTCCTGAGAAATTTTTTCCAAAAGTTCCTTTGCCCTTGACATAGAGTCGTTTATACTATGTGATTTTTTTACAATCTCAAAAACCCTCTCTATATGTGCCTCTTTTAATTCATCTTGAGTTAGTAGGTTTTCTCCGCAAAAAACCCATACCGGTTTATCATATCTTTTTGACAGAATGGCAATTCCCTCTACCAGTTTTCCCGATAAGGTCTGAGAATCAAGTCTGCCCTCTCCGCTGATAACTAAATCGGCATTAGAAATGGCATCATCGGCACCGGAAAGTTCGGCAGCAACCCTCCAGCCCGGAATAAGCTCTGCGTTAAGAAAACTTCTTGTAGCAAAACCCACCCCTCCTGCTGCACCCGACCCTGGAAAATCAGAAAAATCAAATCCCACAAAAGAGGAGGAGTCACAAAGAAAACTACTCTTAAATCCCAGATATCTTTCTGCAGCCTCAGCAAAATTTCTCATTCCACTCTCTAAAATAACAAGCTCTGAATCATCCGCCCCTTTTTGTGCCGCATAAACATAGGTAGCACCAGCAGGACCCAAAAGAGGGTTGTCCACATCACAAGCAACAGTAAACTTTACCCGCCTCAGCTCTTTCTTAACAAGAGTATCATCTATAGTACAAATATTTTGCAGAACAGAACCGGACATGAACTCGTCTTCACCGCCCCTTATCTCGTTGCCGTTTTTATCCCTGAAAGAGTATCCAAGAGCCTGAAGCATCCCGGTACCGCCATCATTTGTGGCACTTCCCCCTATCCCGATTATAATATGAGTCACCCCCTCCTCAATCGCCGCAGAAATAAGCTGACCAAGACCAAAGGTGGTTGCTTCAAGCGGGTTATACTCATCCTTTTCAAGAAGTCCTAATCCGCAGGCCATAGCCATTTCAATAACAGCAAAGGCTTTCTCCTCTGAAAGTAAATAATAACTCTTGAAACTTCTGCCAAGAGGTTCATATACCATTACCTCCTTCCTCTTAAAGAAATCGCTTCTGCCGGCAACTGACAAAAACCCTTCACCTCCGTCTGCCATGGGGATAACGTTAACTTTAAGGTCATATGGTAAATCTCTCGCCGCCGCACCTAGTCTCAGCCCATGGGCTATTGACATTGAGGCCTCTGATGCAGTAAGGCTGCCTTTGAATTTATCAGATGCTATTACAATATTAAAGAGAGATCTCATGACAGATATATGCCAGTTAGAACTATAAATATAGGAATAAAAAATTATCTTTGTCTAAAGAGTCAAAATAATCAATCAGATAACAACTAAATGAAAAAAATCACACTAATCCTCATTGGCGCCATACTTTTTTCTCTGGCACCACTAAGAGCAGACGAAGGTATGTGGCTGCTCCCTCTAATTGAAAAGCTAAACAATAAGAAACTTGCTGAACTTGGTTTCAAAATTTCAGCTAAAGACATTTATGACCTTAACAAGTCAAGTCTTAAAGATGCTGTTGTTCACTTTGGTGGCGGCTGCACCGGAGAGATTATCTCTAATGAAGGGCTTGTACTTACAAACCACCACTGTGGCTATGGTGTTATTCAGCGCCTCAGCACAGTTGAGAATGACTATTTGCAGAACGGATTCTGGGCTATGTCACGCGAGCAGGAGCTACCGTCTCCGGGCCTCTCAGTTACATTCCTGGAGTCGTTTACAGATGTAACCGCCGAGGTTGTTAAGGCTACTGCAGCCGTTGAAAACACCCCGGAATTTGCAAAAGCACTGCAGACTGTATCTGACGAGATTGTTAAAAGAGTTGTTGGAGATAACAAATTCCTCCGCGGCAGAGTTGCAACATTTTATGGTGGAAATGCATACTATCTTGTGATTACAAAAACATACACAGACGTTAGATTCGTAGGTGCTCCCCCTTCATCAATAGGAAAATACGGAGCCGACACAGACAACTGGATGTGGCCTCGTCACACAGGTGACTTCTCTATGTTCCGCGTATATGCAGACAAAGACAACAATCCTGCTCCATACTCTCCTGAAAACAGACCATACATTCCTAAGAAGCACCTTACAATCTCTCTTAAAGGGGTAAAGCAGGGAGATCCGGCAATGATAATCGGATATCCGGGCAGAACAAACCGTTTCATGACCTCTTCTGAGGTTAAGGAGACAAGCGACATTACAAATGCAATCGTTATTTATGTAAGAGGTGTCCGCCAGGAGGTTCTTATGGCAGACATGGAGGCAGATCCTAAGATTCGCCTGCAGTATTCAAGCAAATATGCCGGCTCTTCAAACTACTGGAAGAAAGCTATAGGTATGAACGAGACATTTGCAAAACTAAAAGTTCAAGACCGTCGCGCTGCTGAAGAGGTTAAATTCCAGCAGTGGGTTAACGCAGACCCTGCAAGAAAGGCCAAATACGGTACTGCTCTTGAAGAGATTAACGGAGCAGTAAAAAACAGGGCAGAGGCAATGTACCTTGCAGCGTATCTGAGAGAAGCACTTGGATCTATAGAGCTCTTCTCTGTTGCAGGCAGCTTCACATCATACGCAGAAAATCTTGAAAAAGGCAATGCAGAAGAGGCCGGAAAAGCACTTGAATTTGGCAAAAGAAGACTAGCCTCTTTCTACAAGGACTACTCTGCTGCAACTGACAGAAAAGTGGCAAAGGCTCTTGTAAAGGTTTTCAGAGACAAAGTTAAAGCAGAAGACAGACCTGCGTTCTATAATGTAATTGATGAAAAGTTTGGCGGAAACATTGATGCCTTTGTTGACAACCTATACGACAACTCAGTATTCCCTTGCGAAGACAAATACAAAAAGGCACTTGAGACACCTGAGGTTCTGGCAAAAGATCCGGTGATTGAAATTGTTAAGACAATATCACCTGTCCAGATGAAAGCCATGCAGGTTCTTTCTAAAGAGAATCCTGTACTTGCAAAAGGACAGAAAGCCTACATAGCAGGCCAGCTTGAGATGAAGCAGGGACAGGCAATGTATCCGGATGCAAACTCTACTATGAGAATGACTTACGGACAAGTTTTGAACTACTCTCCTAAAGATGCTGTTATATACGAACACATCACTACACTTAAAGGTGTAATGGAGAAAGAGGACCCTAACAACTGGGAATTTGTGGTTCCGGAGAAACTAAAAGAACTATACAAAAACAAAGATTACGGTCAGTATGCAATGGAAGACGGCAGCATGCCTGTAGCATTCCTCAGCACAAACGACATCACCGGAGGTAACTCAGGAAGTCCTGTTCTCAACGGAAAAGGCGAACTTATAGGTACTGCATTTGACGGTAACTGGGAGGCAATGAGCGGTGATATTATTTTTGAACCAAACCTCCAGCGCACAATAAGTGTAGATATTCGCTACACCCTGTTTATCATGGATAAATTCGGCGGAGCCGGTCACCTTCTAAAAGAGATGACAATAGTAAAATAACTTTCATTTTATTTGATGTTAATTCAGAGGCTGACCATAAAGCAACTTGGTCGGCCTCTTTTTTTCTGCATTCACAGAGTATCCGCATAACTTCCGGAGTTTTTCCTCCTCGCTCTCTGCGTTCGCTGTGGCGGAGACTCCTTCAATTTACATCTGGCAATCTTACTGCATTCACAGAGTATCCGCATAACTTCCGGAGTTTTTCCTCCTCGCTCATTTCATTCGCTGTGGCGGAGACTCCTTCAGTTATGCGGACTACTCTGTGAAAGGGCATGCAGTAATTCTTGCCAGTCATCCGCAAACACGACGGAACCCCCGCCGGAAGTAGCGGAGCGGATGAGGAGGAATCGTTCCGGAGTGGCAGCGGATGACTGGGGAAGAGCTGAATAGCAGGGGTTTGACACTTTATCCCTAGGATGATCCCAGGGGTTGATTGTCAAAGCACTCTTATTCTGCGTGTTACAGCCGTGCGGGTACAGTTTGAATCGCGCAGATTTGCGGATACACATCGCCTTGCGAGGATTTATATGGTGCTTCGCGGTTTTATACGGCCTTTGGCCGGATGTCTGGGTTGAGAGGTTGCGGTGTTGCGTGGGACGAACCTCCATGGCCTTCATTTTGATAGTGTTGCAAATCGAATCTTGTTGATATTGTGGGATTTATGTTTTAGAACTACCTGCAATTCAATCCCATGGAGGTTCGTCCCACCCACGCCTGTGCTCAGACTAGCCAGTTCTGTGTTCAGGCCTGAACAAATTTCTCTGCCGAACGGCTTAACACGGCGAAGCACCACTTAAATAAAGTTGGGTGTTTCTAACATCCGGACGGCTGTAACTTGCTAACTGTATATGGTTTGACACTTTATCCGAGGGGTGACCCCTCGGGTTGATTGTCAAAGCGCTTTTAATCTGAGTGTTACAGCCGTGCGGGTATAGTTTGTCTTGCGCTGATTTGCGGATACACATCGCCTTGCGAA
>JAVEZD010000045.1:0-14867 GCA_034003165.1 Bacteroidales bacterium
TTAAAGTTCTCATCAACGTCCATATTACCGTAAAGGTCGCGGAGAGTACCTCTTATGACGGCACCGTTACCTGTTTTAGTCCAGATGGTAGTACCAAGATTATCGCCCACATGTGATGCATCGAGAATACCTTCGGCCACATTGGCAACATATACGTCACCTTTCTGAAGCTGGTCTATCCCCCAGGTGTACTGACCCCTGCTCCTGCCATCCTTGTTCCCCTGTTCCTGGATAAGGTTGTTAAGGTCGGGGCGGTAGGGAAGAAAGTGAATTGTTGAAGCCCTTCCGCAGATGATTACATTATCTCTCATCTGTTTGAACTCACCATAGTACTGGTTTGTATAGGTTGATCTTCTGAATTCACCGAAGCTGAGTGCTCCCTGGCCATCTGAGTCACTCATACCGTTGAGTATCTGCCAGGCTTCCGTAACAGTGACATGACGCATGCGACGGATTATATCATCCGATACCATTGGACGACCGTCAGGGAACCTCTCTCCCTGCCAGTAACCGGTGTACTGGATCATCTCATCCTTTGTAAGTGATGTAGGCTGGGCGTTCAGTGCAGAACCCATAAAGAGTCCGGATACAAAAAAGAACACGCAGATAAAAGAAATAAATTTTCTGATTTTCATGATGTCTCCTCCTATTGTTGTTTAAATTTATTTATTCGAACCGGTATATCCGGGCTAAAATCAATTTATTCACATCACCTCCTGATAAGCTTTTCAGGCAGGCAACAAACAGGTTCGAATTTATTTATAAAGGTGATAAGTTGGGCGCAGGTGAGAGCAAAAATCGTAATTTAGACTTAATCTAAATATGTACGGGCGCACATTATCGATAACAAAAAACAACAGACAGGCAGTCAATATCATTAAGATACAAAGACCTTCTTGCAGTTTTACAGGGAACCGGTACTCCATGGATGATCCCCGGATTCAGTCCGGGAATATTGATAAACAGGAGCTGTTATTTAAAAGTTCAGGATATTGACGGGGAGAAAAAAAATTAATAGCTTAGCATAATTAAAGGATTAGAGGAATTAATCACATAAAACAAACAAAACCATCATAAGATGAATAGAAAAGAAGAAGTATCCTGCCGTGAGGAACGTGCGGGTGTAAAAGGTTCCATGCTACGGCGGACCATGTCGCTTATGTTACTGTCGGTGCTGCCGCTTGTTGTATTATCGGGACAGCCTCAGCAGGCCGGGCAGACTCCAAAGACTCTTGCTGAGAGGATAGGTCACTATGATATCAAGAGGGCACGTGAAAGCACTAAGGTGCATCAGGGTGCCGGCACGCTTTTTATGCAGACACTTCTTGGAAGGGGTGCCATTACCGGACTCAACTTCATGCATATAGGGCCTCTTATGCCCAAGAGCTCCATTGGTCATCATTTCCATAACGATTCAGACGAGATGTTCCTCATTCTCGATGCCGATTGTGAATTCACCGTCAATGGTCACACATCGCTGCTTCCGGCACCTATGGGGGTTCCCTGCAAGGCCGGTAATTCACATGCCGTTTACAATCCCACCGACAAACCTGCCGCGTGGGTTAACTTCCAGATTGGCAAGGTGACACAGGGCGGTGGCGGCATGATGATGAGGACTGCCTATAACTACAGTGCTGATCCCATAGGTCTCTTTGACCTGTACGACGACAGGGTCGGTGTTCCTCTGGAGAAGCCTTCATTTCTTCACACACGTCAGCTTACAAAGGATCTGATGAGGCCGGTCCCCAACATGAACGGAGGCAAGGATACTGTTTTCTACAGAAGGGCGCTGGGACCATCGGCCTTTGAGACTAACTGGGCTTTTGTTGACCATATACTGCTTCCGCCAGGAGCCACGGTCGGAAAACATCTTCACAATGGTGTTGAAGAGATCTACTTTGTTATAAAAGGCAAGGGCAGCATCAGCGTCGGGGATGAGAGTGCAGATATAATCTATGGTGATGCTGTTCCTGTAAGAGCCGGGGAAGCTCATTCACTAACAAACAACTCTGCAGAACCCTTCGAACTTATAATTTACGGCGTTGCTCTTGAGAAGGGCAAGCTTGATGTCACCGATGTCAAATAACAACCGGTCAGTAATAACTCTTAAAAAATATAAAAATGATCAAACTTCAGATGTTCTTCGAGGTAAAGCCCGAAAAATGCAAAGCTTTTGAAGAAATGTATGCCAACACCTATGTCCCGGCCTTAAGGTTACAGAAAGGCTATACCGGATCAATGCTTCTTCGTCTTTTCCCACCTGCCGTTGTAAAAGAGATTGCGGCAGCTCCCACCATATTCAACTACCAGATGGAGTTGATTTTTGATACTGAAGAGAACCGCAGACGTTGGGTTAAGAGCAGTGAACATATTGCTGCATGGGACATTGCCGTTTCCTTTGTTGAAAGCTATGAATGGAAGGGCTACGATGTGGCAGGAACCGACCATGTGACCTATTCACTTCGTACAAGCAGGTCAGTAACCAGAACTTCAGGAAAGAAATGACTATGGAAAAAGAAACTATAAAACTCGACGTATGGGACGACAGGGTCCGGCGTCTTATCTCTCCCGCAGCGCACCTGGAGAAGCCTGCTGATGGTTTTATCTTCACCGAAGGTCCCCTGTGGGACGATGCCGGCGGCTGCCTTTATTTCTCAGACATACCGGCCAACACAAGCTACTGCTACAGGCCCGGCGAAGGTGTAAGCATCTTCAGGAAGCCGAGCAATTTCTCCAACGGTATGACCTGGGACAGGAAGGGAAGGCTTCTGGCCTGTGAGCATCACACGCGGCGGGTGTCGCGTGAAGAGGGAGGTGTGATAACGACTGTAGCCGACAGGTATAAAGGCAAGCGCCTCAACTCTCCCAATGATGTAATAGTCACCCCCGACGGCTCGGTACTTTTCACGGATCCTTCTTATGGTCTTCTGGAAGGGCTGGGCGGACCGGCAGAGGCTGAACTTGATTTCTGCGGTCTTTACAGGGTTCCTTCCTACGGTCTTGAGCCCGTCCTTCTGGCATCTGACTTTGAAGCGCCCAACGGTCTTGCCCTTTCACATGACGGGTCAAAGCTATATGTTGTTGACAGCACAAGGAAGCACATAAGGGTTTTTGGGACAGGTGAAGGCTGCTGGAGACTGACGGGAGGCGAACCCTTAATTGAGATGCCTCTTGATTCAGAAGGGATACCTGACGGGATGAAGCTCGACCGCGACGGTAACATATTCTGCACAGGTCCCGGCGGCATATGGATCTACAACCCTGAAGGGAGGCTTCTTGGCAGGATAAGCATGCCTGAGGTGGCAGCCAACCTGACCTGGGGAGGAAAAGACCATGATGAGTTGTATATCACTGCCAGTACCGGAATATATAAGATCAGCACCCTTACAAGAGGCTGATATATAAGACATTAAAAAGAAAAAGGCCCGGGAAGAGATACAGATCTTCCCGGGCCTTATGTTATCTTATTATGTCAGGCCGATTTTGTCAGAGTGGCCAGGGCAACACCTACGAGCATGACCAGCACTCCGAGAACTTTCACGAGTGAGACAGGCTGTACCGGTGATCCGAGCCACCCATAATGAGACAGGACAAGGCCTCCTATTATTTGTCCCGACAACATGATGATCATAAAGTTACCTGCACCAAGCTTCGGGATCAGCCAGGCAATGGCAAACACCAGCATGCCGCCGATGACTCCGGCCAGAAGCAGCGCAGGGTGCACCTCCTTAAGTTTTGAAAAAATTGTGGAATCCCAGTTGGTAAGTGCGATGATCAGTGCAGTGGCGGCACCGATAACCCAGAAGAGGGCGTTACCCATTCTGGGGTTTTTCAGGACCACTCCCACCTGTGCGTTCATGGAAAGGTGGAGGGCCATGAAAAGCCCGATGACGATGGTCAGGACATAAAGAGAAATTTTCATAACGGAATAATTTAATGGTTAGTAATGATGGATTATTTCTGATCCTGTAAAAGGATAAAAAGCCATTATGCATCAAACCCTATCTTCTCCCTGCCCTGCTTCACTGCGCTGTCTTCCCTTCCCTTCCGGATGGCATCCGGCAAATCCTCCTTCTCTGAAGCAGCACTCCCCGTACATCACGGGCAGGTTCACAAATATAAACAAAAGCCGGTCCCGACAACTTAAAAAAACAGGTCCCGGCTGTTTTCACCTTCCCGCCAGAAACTCTTTTACAGTCTCAAAAATCTGCTCAGCCTGCAGGCCATGTTGACCGATAAGCTCTTCATAGGGTCCGTTGCCTGCAAAATGATCTTCAAGTCCAATCATTTTTATCTTCACGGGATACTCCCTGCTGCATACTTCTGCAACTGCAGAACCCAGTCCACCGGCAATGTAATGTTCTTCCACCGTTACTATCCTGCCCGTCTCCCTGGCAGCTGCCAGTATCAGTTCCGTGTCGAGAGGCTTTATGGTATGCATATCGATAAGTCTCACACTCACGCCTGTCTCCTGAAGCATACGGGCAGCACCCACTGCCTTTGAAAGCACCGTACCTGTGCCAATGATGGTTACATCTGTGCCCTGGTGCATGACGATCCCCTTACCCAGTTTGAATTCTACATCCTCAGGATAGAGGACAGGCATCGGCGGGGCGCCTATCTTCATATAGCATGGACCGGTATGTTCAATCATGGCATGAACAGCCTTTTTAATTGTAACAGGGTCGCCGGGGTTTATAACCGTTACTCCGGGTATGGTTCGTATTATTGCAATATCGTCGACTGAATGATGGGTGGCACCAAGCTGGTCGTAGGTTAGTCCTGCGCATCGCCCGACGATTTTGACGTTCTGGTTCATATAGCCCAGGTCGTTACGGAACATCTCGTAGTTACGTGCCGTGACGAAGGGGGCTATGGCAGCAAACACGGGTATCTTGCCCGTTGTTGCCAGTCCTGAGGCAAAGCCCGTAACCCCCTGTTCCATGATTCCAAATTCAAAATGCCGCTCAGGGAACAGCTTATGAAAAGCACTCAGTCCTGACCCCGAGCTGCTGTCGGCTGACAGTGCCACAACGTTGGGGTTATTCTCACCGGCTTCAGCCAGTGCTTCACCGAATGTCTTGCGCGGGTCTTTCATCTCGCTCATAGGATAGCCTCCTTTCTTTCTGACAGTAGTTTTTCTGCTTCATCAAGTTCTCTCATAGCCTGTTCCATCTCTTCAGGAGTTGCTTTCCAGTAGTGATAGCTCACTTTCCCTTCGGCAAAACTCATTCCTTTTGACTTTACAGTATCGGCAATAATAAGAGAAGGCTTTCCCGGTTCGAAGGGAGTGTCCTCAACGTTTCTCACAACAGAGGCCAGGTCGTGTCCGTCAATAACCCGGACACTCCAGCCGAAAGCTCTCCAGCGCTGGTCAAGAGGCTCGTAGCTCATCACATCGACCGTGGGTCCGCTTATCTGGAGCCTGTTCCTGTCAACAAAGACAACCAGGTTATCAAGCTTGTGCATGGAGGCGGCAGATGCTGCTTCCCAGTTGGATCCTTCAGCCAGCTCGCCGTCGCCCATAAGCACATATACCTTTGCATCCGACTTGTCGAGACGGAGGCCCAGAGCCATACCACCTGCTATGGATAATCCGTGTCCGAGCGCCCCTGTGTTTGACTCGACGCCGGGCAGCTTGTGCATGTTGGGATGACCGGGGATGCGTGATCCGAGATCGCCGTAGGTATCGAGGATGGATTTGTCGAAGAATCCTTTTTCAGCAAGGGCTGCATAGAGGACCAGGCATTTATGTCCGGCCGACAAAACAAAACGGTCGCGTCCCGGCCACTTCGGGTTAAGGGGATCAACCTTCATAATCCTGAAATACAGAGCAGTCAGTATCTCGGCCGATGACAGGGCTCCTCCCACGTGACCTGCTTTTCCGGCCCTTATCATACGTAGTATGTTACGCCGGATCTGAAGGGCAACAGATTCGAGCCTTATTAATTCTTTATCATTCATAATATCAATACTTGAGTGACGGAACAGTATCCGGCACTGTAAGATCAGACCTGGTGTTTCTTTGCGTATTCAACATAAGCTGCAACCTTGGGTTCAGAAGGTGTTCCCGGGGTCCAGCGCGATTCCATAAATATTTTTACCATCTGCCGGGCCACTTCAACGCCTGTGGTGAAGGCTCCTATGGTAAGGACATTGGCGTTATTGCTTTTTATGGCTCTCTCGGCCGAGTAGGTATCAGCGCACAGGGCGGCAAACACACCAGGCACCTTGTTGGCTGCTATGCTCATTCCTATACCGGTTCCGCAGAGGAGGATACCCCTGTCGTATTTCCCGGCGGCCACGGCCTCTCCTACCTTAAAGGCAACATTGGCATATACAGGATCGTCGCTTCCAAAGTCTGTTACATCATATCCCAGCGATGACAGCTGTGTCATGATAATCTCTTTAAGTGCAGTCGCGTTCGGGTCACAGCCGATGGCGACAGTCAGATTTTTTTTCTCTGATGAAGTACTCATTTTTCTGTTTTAAAGATTGTTAACTAAATTCTTATAGCCGGGGTCTACTCAGCCGCTTCTGTTTCCTTTCCGCTTTTCTTTTCCTTCACGGCGGCTTCGGCATCAGGAGTTCCCGGGGATGCCTCCTTAGCTGTTTTGGCTGCTTTGACTACCTTCTTTTCCGAAGCTGCCTTCCCGGGCTCTTTCGAAGCTTTGGTCCCCCTGGCTGTCTTTGCTTCCTTATGTTCTTTCTTTTCTTCTTTCTTTTCTTCTTTCTTTTCTTCTTTCTTTTCTTCTTTGACCACTTTTACTTCTTTTACTTCTTTTACTTCTTTTTTGACTTCTTTGACTTCTTTGACTTCTGCCGGAGGGGTAGCGGAGCTTTCAACAGCCGGAGCGGCTGCTTTCTTCTTTTTTGAAGGGTTCTCTGCAGCAACAGCTGAAGGACTTACCGATGAGCCATAAGATTTTTTCCTGAGGCGTCTGACGCCATAAGTGCCAAGAATGATTTTTCCTCTTCTTGACTTTTTATCACCTTTTCCCATAGTAAATATATTTTGATAAAATTACTGACAACCTGTACCAACAGGCAAAATTAACAATATTATTCAATCCCTGTCAATAATTTCAGCCTTTGAACCGGGTCCCCGGGGAGGTGGTTATTTTTCCTGTTTGTAATTCCTGAATATCCTTCTTGTCATCCATAGCACAATGCCTTCCGGGACAAACATTCCGAAGACAAAAAAGATATTTGTGAAGGTACCGGGGATAATGACCTTTCTGCCTTTAAACATCCCTTTAACACCCGTGAGGGCTACCTCTTCAGCTGTAAGAGCCGTTTTCTTTGCAAACCATCCGTTTCTCTCTATCCTGTCGAGGACCATGGCGTTGGTACGGACACCTGAAGGGACCATGACGCAGGTCCGGACAGATGAACCTTTAAGTTCCGATTCGAGTGCACGGGTGAAGTAATAGATATATGATTTTGTTGCCAGGTAGATGCTCTTGTATGCTGTGGGGGTATAGCAGCCAAAGCTGCTGATGTTGAGAAGATAGGACCTGTCGTGACTCTTGAGTTCGGGGGCGAGGAGGAAGGTTAGCATGGTGAGGGCTCTCACATTGAGAAGTATCATCCAATCGATCTGTTTCACAGTGTAGCTGTCGATGGGGCCCTCGAAGCCTATGCCCGCGTTGTTTACAAGTACATTGACCCGGCAGCTGTTTTCGCGGATAAAGCTGAATAGTGATTCAGGGCCGTTGTCAGAGGTAAGGTCGACCTCATAGCAGAGCACCTCGACAGTAAACCGCTGTTTTATCTCGTCGCACAATGCCGGCAGATCCTGTCCCGGCAGGGCGGCAAGAATCAGATTATGTCCCCGTGATGCAAGCTCACGTGCCACGGCCCGGCCTATGCCTGTGCTTGAGCCGGTGACAAGTGAAAAAAGAGCTTTATCGTTTCCCATCCTTAAGAGTGTTAAGCCATTTTATAGTATCAGCCACACCTTCTTTAAAAGGTGTAACAGTGTATCCCAGTTCAGTCACAGCCTTGTCGCTCGACATTATCCAGTTATTCATATATTTATCGAGCCAGTCCCTGGTTATAAGCGGGGGCATTCCCGTTAACCCCGTAAGGAAGGTGTTCACCGCTACCACCGACCGCATCACAGGGAAAGGCAGAGGCAGGATGAGTCTCTTCTTACCTGTCACCGCGCCAATGGATGAGAACAGTTCCCTGAACGAAAGGTTCTCGCCTCCAAGGATATACCTATCTCCCGGCCTTCCTTTCACAGCTGCCAGGATATGGCCATTAACCACATCATCTATATACACATAATTACCCACAGAGTTCCCGTCGCCGGGCATGATCCTCCAAAGACCCTTGCGGTAGAGTGAGATTATCTTCGTCATGGAGTTGCTTTTTGAGAGTCTGCCGGGACCGAACACACGGGTGGGGTTTACGACGACCACTGGAAGCCCTTTCTCTGAATACTCAACTGCCAGCTTCTCGGCTTCGGCCTTGGTCTTTTCATAAAGGGTATTGAATTCAGGTGAAGGATTGGTGGTCTCACAGGTAACACAGTTACCGTTTGAACATCCTATGGTACCGCCTGTGGAGGTCATGACGACGCGTTTCACCCCGTTGGCCAGGGCGGCCTCAAGGACGTTGATGGTACCCGTTACATTTGTTCTGTAGGCTTCAGAGGGATCTTTCGACCAGGGCTTTGTGAAAGCCGCCAGATGAAAGACCCATTCGCATCCCTTCATGCCCTCATCAAGGGCACTGGTGCTGAAGATATCGCCTTTTACATATGTTATACCTGTGGCGCCGGGGGATACCCTGGCAGGGTTCCTCAGCAGAAGTACAGGCTCATGGCCTTCTGCAAGGAGCCTCTCGGTGAGCCTGCTTCCTATGAAACCTGTTCCGCCCGTTAGAAATATCTTCATGTTGTCAGTTGTTGATTCTGAATTGATATGCCGGGTTGTTCCATGCCGATGCTATCTCGGTGGTTACGGCCATGACGGCATGAATGAGAAAGGCGGCATGAAAGGACCCTGTGTAGTAGCTCAGCAGACAGAGTATAATGCCCATCGGGACAGAGCCTATGGCCATGAAACGGCCCTTCGGAACATGTACTGCAGCATACAGGACAAGGTTTATGGCCAGGGCCGGAAGGAAACCGAAGGCATCGAGACAGAGAAACCAGAGTATCCCCCTGAAGAAGTATTCATAACCAAATATATAAAAGAGCCATCCCAGTCCAGCCAGAAGCACATGACGCGGATACCAGACGTCTGTTCTCAGTTCTGGGGAACGCTCCCTTACCGTTGCGCTCTTTGATGATATAAAGGAAGTAACGGCTGTTACAAGAGCCAGGGCAATGACAAGATACCATATGGTGTTGCCGGCAGGTGGAAAGATGTTGAATGATTGAAGGCGGACCCCAAGCAGAACATGAAAAAGCAGGAAGGGCAGCAGGCCTGTGAAGATGATCCCTGTAAGCTTTTCTGAAAAAAACTCAAGGGCTCCTTCAACAAACAGGGAAGGGAAAAGCCGGTTTATAAGATTTTTAAGGAGCTTTTTGTGTGCAAGGAGATAATAAAGAAAAAAGAAAAGGATGACAGCAATGACAGCTACAGTGGCCATTATCGTCCTGTTTGATAGAATCTCTTTCATCGGTAGGGTCCGTCGTTGTACAAAAAAATGATGACTAAAGTACTAAAAATTAAAAAAGAGAGGACTTTTAAAAAGCATTACTTTAAAAAAGCTTAAATTGCAGGCTTTAAACCGATCAGTCAGGAAGCATATGCATACATTCGAAGATCTGAGGCTTGCCGTCCTGATAGATGCCGACAACATTCCCTTCAGCAATGTCAAGGGAATGCTTGAGGAGATTGCCAAATACGGCACGCCTACCTTCAAGAGGATCTATGGGGACTGGACAAAGCCTACCGTTTCGGGTTGGAAACCCGTTCTCCTTGAAAACGCCATAACGCCTATTCAGCAGTACAGCTATACGAGGGGGAAGAACGCAACCGACTCGGCAATGATCATCGATGCCATGGACATCCTTTATTCAGGCAAGGTAGATGGTTTCTGCATAGTCTCGAGCGACAGCGATTTTACACGTCTTGCCACCAGGCTGAGAGAAGCCGGCATGAAGGTTATTGGCATTGGAGAAAGGAAGACCCCCTCTCCCTTTATCATAGCATGCGACAAGTTTATCTACCTTGAGATAATAAATGCGCCCTCTGTTGTATCAGAGCAGGCCTCCGCACCGAAGAAAAAAGAAGGCAAGCCTGAAAAGAAAAGGCAGAAGAGTGACGACACCGAGCACCAGAACCAGATAAAAAAGGCCAAACGCCTTATTGATTCCTCAATCACCGACCTGGCCGACGAGAACGGCTGGGCTTATCTTGGAGATGTCGGAAACCTCATCCTTAAGAAACAACCCGACTTCGACCCGAGGAACTATGGCTTCAGCAAGCTGACGCCACTGATCCGGTCGCTTGATTTCGAGATTGATGAAAGGGAGTCGGGCCAGACCAATATAAAACACATTTATATAAGGAACAAAAAACAATAAGTAGGGGCTTCATCCCGCTTTTAAGCGTTCAGGCCGGAAGTTTCAGTGTTTACTAAACCGGTCGGGACAAGAAGGCGGGCCCTGGTAATCAGATCAAAAAACCACAGGAAGATATTTTAATGCCGGCATGAACATCCACAGGACGGGATTCACGGCTTTTTAAAATCTTAAACATACAATTATGAAGACATATTCATTTATTAAAAGGAAAACATTAATCCTGTTTTTAGTTATGACTGCAATAATACTTGACTCCTGCAGCACAGGAGAGAAATTCCCGGGATACCGGCTTGTAGAGAAGAGGTTTGTAAAAGAGGTTAATGCCGAGTGTTACCTTCTCGAACATGAGAAGAGCGGGGCACGTGTTCTCAAGATACTTTCAGATGACCAGAACAAGACTTTCAGCATATCGTTCAACACCATCCCCGATTCGGATGCCGGAACGCCTCATATACTGGAACACTCGGTTCTTAACGGATCCATGAACTTCCCTGTGAAGAGTCCTTTCGATGTACTTCTCAAAGGATCGCTGAACACCTTTATAAATGCTCTTACCTCCAACGACTGGACAGCCTATCCTGTGGCAAGCATGAATGAGAAGGACTATTTCAACCTTATGCATATATACCTTGATGCAGTCTTCAACCCCCGCATCTACGACGAGCCCAGGATCTTTATGCAGGAAGGCTGGCATCATGAGATGACATCTCCCGACGGACCGGTGGAGTACAAGGGTGTTGTTTACAACGAGATGAAAGGAGCCTACTCCGACCCCGAGAGAATACTCTACGACAAGGTGCTTAAGAACCTGTTTCCCGAGACCTGTTACAGGTTCTCTTCGGGAGGCATACCCTCAGAGATCACCAAACTCTCGTACGAGGATTTTCTTGATTTCCACAGGAAATTCTACCATCCTTCAAACAGCTATATCTTCCTTTACGGAGATGCCGACCTTGCCAAAGAACTTGAATTCATTGACAAGGAATATCTTTCACATTACGACAGGATAAGCCTTGAAAGCGAGCTAAAGGACAACCCTCCCATTACTGAAGGAAGGGAAGACACTGGCTACTATCCTGTTATTGAAGGGTCGCCGGTTGACGACCAGACCTATCTGTCGCTTAACTGGATCATAGGGGCCGGAAGTGACGACCTTACGGGAATGGCTATCGATATCCTTTCCGAAGTGCTTGTCAACCAGGAATCAGCACCGGTCAGGATAGCCCTGAGGGAAGCCGGGATAGGCAAGGAAGTGTCGGCTTACAGGGACAAGCTTTACCAGAACGTGCTTACCATATATGTTAAGAATGCCAATCCTGATGACAAGGACAGGTTCATGGATGTGGTATCATCGACCCTGGCCAGGGTAAGCGATGAAAAGATTGACAGGGAAGCCCTAAAGGGAACAGTCAACAGGCTTGAGTTCAGCCTGCGCGAAGGTAACGACGCCCAGAAAGGAATTATGTACAACCTTAGAAGCCTTAACAGCTGGATCTATACAGGAAATCCCTTTTCTTCACTTGAATATGAGACCTACCTTGCCAAAATAAAGGAAGCCATGGATGGGAGTTACTTTGAGGACTTCATAAGGGAGAACATTATTGACAACCAGAACCGGGTACTTGTGGTGCTGGCTCCGAAACCGGGACTCGAGAACGAGAGTATGAAGCAGATTACTGCCGAACTCGAGGAGTTTAAAAAGGGACTCAGCAGCGGGCAGGTCGACAGCCTCATAGATGTGACAAACAAACTCATAGCCTTCCAGCAGTCAGAAGACAGTCCTGAAGCCCTGGCTACCATACCCATGCTTTCGATATCAGACATAAACCCGAAAGCCACTGTATACGACTGCACCGAAGACAATCTGTCAGGAATAAAACACCTCACACACAGCGAATTCACGAACAACATTATTTATACCACCCAGTGGTTCGACCTGAGGGTCCTGCCGCAGGACATGCTCCCCTATGCTTCTGTTGTCTCGTACCTCATGGGAAAGCTGAATACTGAGAAATATGATTTCATGACCCTTGACAAAGCCCTTAACATAAATACAGGAGGCTTCTCGTCAGGCATAGGAATGAGGCTTCATGACAATGATGACAACAAGGTGGCTCCGTTGCTTACAGTAAGGATGAAGACCACGGCCGGCATGATAGACACCTCACTTATGCTGACAGGTGAGATAATAAGCAACACTGTTTTCACTGACAGGAACAGGATAAGGGATCTGCTGGCAAGGAGCCAGGCCAACCTTGAGATATCACTCACCCAGGACGGCCTTAACACAGGCCGCAGGAGGTTCGAGTCATATCTGACCAAGAGAGGGATGCTTATTGAACAGACCGGTAACATTGAATACTACAGGTTCCTGACTTCCTTGCTGGCTGAGTTTGACAGGGATCCCGACATGGTGCTCTCCAGGCTGCAGGAGACGGCTGACCTGATCTTCAGCAGGGGTAACATGACTGCTGCAGTGACCTGTGACGAGAGTGACTTCGGAAAATACAGTCCCGCATTTGCCAGCTTTACCGCCCTCTTCCCTGAAAGCAGTCCCGAACTCCAGTCGTGGCAGCTCGATCCAAGTCCCGCCAACGAAGGTATAATGACCTCCTCGAAGGTCCAGTATGTCTTCAAGGGTTACGATTTCAAAAAGCTGGGTATGGAATGGAACGGGAAATGGAATGTTCTTAGCCAGATCCTTTCAACTGAATGGCTGCAGACACAGATCAGGGTCATCGGAGGAGCCTACGGAGGCTGGACAAGCATGTATGACTATGGTACCATTGTCTTCTCCTCGTACCGCGATCCCAACCTTACCGGCACGCTGGATAACTATGACAGGACCACTGAGTTTCTTAATACCTTCAATGCCGATACGTCGGCGATGACGAGGTTTATAATCGGGACCATTGCAGGATTGGATAATCTTACAACACCGTCACAGAGGGGAGACATAGCCTTCAGCAATTACTTCAGGAATATCACTGCCGCCGATCTGCAGAAGGAAAGGGATGAAGTGCTTAAGACAACTGCCGCTGACATAAGGGAGATGGCCGGATTCATAGACGAGATACTCGGTAAGGATGTTATTTGTGTGTTTGGCAACAGCGATGTCATTAAGGCCAACAGCAATGTTTTTGGTAAGCTTATAACGCTTGAAAAGTAGAAATTACAGAGCAGAAGTCGGCCGGGAAAGTGAGCCGGAGCATGAAAAGAGGGAATACAGGGATGACTGACTACTTTTTTTTGTGTTTCAGCTCTGTTTAAAAAAAGCTGATTCAGGTTAAACATTTCCTCGCTTCGGCTGTTATTTCGATAAAAGATTTATGTTTAGAGCCTGGAAAGATTAAAATATTAAATTGAGTCATGCGTAATAACAAAAAGTTATTAAAATACAATTAATTATACCCTTAATATTTTTAGTTTTCAAAAAAAAACATGACCTTTGTTTTGTAATATATACTTAATTTTTGAATCATGAACATTTACGTAGGAAGTCTTCATTTTAAAATGAGTGAAGCAGAATTGAAAGAGCTGTTTGAAGAGTACGGCGAGGTTGCATCCGCAAAAATCATTATTGACAAGTACTCCGGAAAAAGTAAAGGATTTGGTTTCGTTGAGATGCCGAATGAATCAGAAGCCAGAAAGGCTATTTCTGAACTCAACGGAGCTGAAGTAAGCGGCAGGCATATTATTGTTAATGAATCAATCGAAAGGCCAGAAAGAAGAAGTAATTTCAGAGGCGGAGACAACGATCGCAGAGGCGGAGGCGGAAACAGGAGGGACAACTACAGATAGTACCACAAAAATCGAAAACTATGAAAGGCACTGTTAAATGGTATGACAGGGTAAAAGGTTACGGATTCCTTCAGACAGAAGATCAGAAGGACATCTTTATCCACCGATCTGGTTTAGAAGTTTCGCACACTGATCTTGAGGCAGGACAGGCTGTTGAGTTTGAGATTGAGATGAGGGAGAAGGGGCCGGTTGCCGTCAGAGTTAAAAAAGTAGATTGATTAATCTATAGAAGAAAGAAGAAGAGGGTGCAGGAAGCTGTACCCTTTTTTTATTGGAAAAAGCAGGGGGCTGGGGGCAGGGGGCTGGGGGCTGGGGGCTGGGAGCTGGGAGCTGGGAGCTGGGGGCTGGGAGCTGGGAGCTGGGAGCAGAGAGCAGAGAGCAGGGGGCTTGAAGAAGGTGTCGATGCCTGAAATACGTTGACCAAAAAAACGGTTAACAGTATGACAAAAGCGAATTATTTCGATCATGAGAACAAGCCTCAGTATCACAGGTCTTTCAGTGAGGATTTTAAGAAAAAGAAAAT
>JAVEZD010000046.1:0-3422 GCA_034003165.1 Bacteroidales bacterium
TGCTGGTTTGCAGCATATTTCTGATCCGACCCCGAGGGGTTACAGTCAAAGGTGAAGAAAGTGCTATCGCAGTTATGGATTCCCAGCGAATTCACGTTGAGGTTCCTTATCACACCGGCTCCTCCGAAATCACGTGCTGCACGGATATCAATTCCGATATCTGCTGTTTCCCCGGGCCTTTTCACCTTGCCGTCTGAATGAAGTGAGATGATATTCTCGATGATGTTCATTGACATATGGAAACAAAAATTAAATTATTTGCTGCAAAAATGCCGCTGAATTCGTTCTTCCGGTGAAAATCTGAATATAAAAATGCATACAACAAACTTACAAATCCCGGCAGTGTTTACTGAACTAACTGATTATATCAAATTTACGCAATAATTTCTATGTAAGCATCATAAAAACTTCATATTTAAATTTATAGATTATTCCTTTGGAATTTTGAATATTCTTTTATATATTTGTTACGAAGCTCATGCTATTGGTATAAGAGGAGGAAGAAAGGGTTGGAAGTGAAAATCATCAGGATTGTATTGCAGACATTGACTTTCACATCTGGAACCGAAGGAATAGCGCCAGCTTACCATGGTTCCGTCCTTTTATCAGACAGTAGACACGGGACTTTTCACGAGTAAAGCCCGCTCCCTGATTTTCCTTACAGCCCTCCTCCTCTTATTTTTTTTAAAAGTCTGTAAGCTCATGAAACTTCAAACTCCCGAAGAAACATTCAAAAAATAAAGTATCTTTGGTATCCCGTTAAGGGAAACGGGGATTTATCATAGTCCGGTAACCTTGGGCAAACAATGAAGACATATATCAGAAGAAGAGATAGGAATGACCGTCTTGTAGTGCTGTATGGCGGGTGGGGAACTGATGAGAATATGTTTACACCCCTTTGCAATGACGAATTTGATTTCATCCTTTTCTACAATTACTCGGCCGACGACGCTCTGATACTTCCCGAGATGAAGTCATACAAGTCGATAACCATCATAGGATGGTCACTTGGAGTATGGGCTGCTGAATACCTGGCTCCCCGGACAGGGATTAAACCGGACCTTACGATTGCTGTTAACGGCACTCCCTTTCCTGCCGATGACAGGTATGGGATTCCCCTTAAGACATTTGAAGGCACTCTTAACAACATTTCTGAGGAAAACATGGAGAAGTTTTACCTGAGGATGTTCGGAGACAAAAGAAACTATCTGAGAAATCAGGACAGGATACCGCGGCGTTCAATTAAGTCATTGCATGACGAGTTGAGATGGCTTTATAACAGAATAATGGAACAAAAGGATCCCGGATTCAGGTGGGACTTTGCCGTTACAAGTGAGAATGACAGGGTCTTTCCGGGTCAGAATCTAAGGAGCTACTGGGAGAAAGAGAATTCAACAAGGCATATTGTTCTAAGACTGCCACACTATTTTTTTCACGGATGGGAGACCTATCCTGACTTTATAGATTTTGTGGAGAACTACAGTGAGAAGAAGAAGAGAACTATCCGGAGAAAAAGGAGTTCCTGAGATTTCAGATTAAATATCCCTTATCAGGATGTTGGATTCTGACTTTGCTGTAGCCTTGTCAAACTTATCGAGCATCGAAAGAACCTTTTCATACTCTTTGCTTTTTATTATTATCTGCTCAGAAGTACCCTTTTTATCAAGACGGTTAAGTACATAACTAACGGTGAGGAGGTTTACATCCAAAGCTGGCTGATAAAGCCTCTCATCCTTTTCTCCCTCATGGATTACTGAAACAAGATTGCTGTTTTTAAGGTCATTGAGTATATCCCTCGCAAGCCTCACAGGTATTTTT
The DNA here is from genome assembly GCA_034003165.1 of Bacteroidales bacterium. Lineage (GTDB taxonomy): Bacteria > Bacteroidota > Bacteroidia > Bacteroidales > VadinHA17 > LD21. The sequence goes on from JAVEZD010000046.1 coordinate 1,819, forward strand.
AGCTTGGATGCAATTGTCTCGGCAGATATAGGCAAACCTCCTGATGAAAAGTTTTTGATTATCATATGCATCATCATAAGCACCAGGGCTTTCTTCTGGTAGTGGCTTATAAGCAGAGCTTCCGATTCAACCTCATAACGGGCAATATTCTGGTTTGCAAACGATAGTTCAGCACCCAGAAGGACTATTATCCAGTTTGCTTCCATCCATAAAATAAACAGAGGTATTGCTGCAAAGCTTCCATATATGGCACTTAGCTTTGTTATTCCGAACTGAAGATCAATATATAGCCACTGAAGCGCCTGTAAAAGAGTTCCTGCAATAATCGCTGAGACGAGGGCCGGAATAAATTTAACCCTGGTATTGGGCATTACTATAAATAAACCTGTCAGAGCGGTCCATGTCAGGAAGTAAGGTGCAAACCTTACAAGAAAGGCGACCACCGGTTTGAAGAAGTTAAGGATAGGGGCGCTTGATATAAATTCTGTAAGCTGGGTGTTTATAAATACAGTAGTACTCCCTGAAAGAATGAGGAGAACAGGTGCAATAAGCATTATGCTAAGATAGTCCGTAAACTTTCTGTACCAGGTTCTTGAAGAAGGAATCTGCCAGATATGATTGAAGGAATTCTCGATCTGACCAAGCAGCGACATAACCGACCAGAAGAGTATTATTACTCCAACTCCAGCCATATATCCTCCGCGCGTTTCCTGAATCGCATTGCGTGCATTCTGCAAAAGCCAGCTGACAACTTCCTGCTGTGATTGTAACTCCCTTACTATAAGCTGCTCGAGATTCTGGTCTAATCCAAAGCCTTTGGCAATGGCAAAGGCAATGGCAGCTACAGGGACAACAGAAATAAGCGAGTAGAAGGTCAGGGCTGATGCCCTTATCTGGACCTTATCGTTGATGAATCCCCTGGCAGCTATCATCACTATTCTGAGCTGCCTCAGAAGGAAGGACCTTCCTCGTGAAATATCAGACAATGAAGTATGCCAGATAGTTTCATTTATCTTCCTTAGCCGGGTAAGTGCCCATGGGGCTGGTTTATTCATAATTATAAGTAAGATTAATAGCCTCAAAGATACAAAATAGCTCATACAAAAATAATTGCTAATTTCGTGCATATTAAAATCAGTCTGATGGTTATCAATATTCTTGAGTTTATTGAAGGCGCCGCAAAAGCCAGGGGAGTTACAGTAATAATAGACGTATTCAGAGCTTTCTCAGTAGCCTGCTATGCCTCTTATGCAGGTGCAGAAAGGATAATAGCAACGGGCGATCCTGAGAAAGCTCTTAAGATAAAGGATATGTACACCAATTCTTTTCTTGCCGGTGAAAGGAACGAAAAGAAGATACCTGGCTTTGATTCAGGCAACTCCCCTACCGAAATACTTCAACACAACATTAAGGGAAAAACGCTTATTCATAGTACGACTGCCGGAACCACAGGACTTGTAACTGCGGTGAATGCAGACATCCTCCTCACAGGCAGCATAGTAAATGCTGCAGCTGTAGCCACATATATACGTTCTCTGGCTCCGGATTATGTTTCACTGGTGGCAATGGGCTACCGCGGAACCCTTAGCGCTGAAGAGGATCTT
>JAVEZD010000046.1:3522-14759 GCA_034003165.1 Bacteroidales bacterium
AGAAAATCCATATTAGTCTCGAGCCCTTCATGAAGAAGGCCATTATCAATATGCAGAATTTTTATCCCGGCCTTTTTAAGCTGATACCCGAACAAGGTATCTTCATGACCGTATTGTTTAAGTTCTTCATTGAAACGCAGTCTTGAAAACACCTGCTTATCAATAAGCACATTAAAGGTTGTAAAGGTCCCGTAAGGATCCTTGTTCCTTTCGGCGGCCTTTTTCTGCTCTCTTTTTCTTCCGTAGTGCCATCTGAGAAGCAAATCCGGATCACCAGGAGGTACTTCTCTGTAAATGATCCCTCCTGAAATTACACTGGCTTTGCTTGTAAAGGGAAGCCATGCCTGAAGATATGCTTCCGGAGTCCCGGGAACCATGGCGTCAGCATCTATAATAAGCATCTGATCTCCTTTTGCTTCAGAAATAAGTCTGTTACGGATGGCTGCACGGCCAATGTTTGTTTCCGAAACAACAACCTTTACCTTTTCTCCGCTCAGCGCAAGGTATCTGGCCCTGAATTCAGCAGACGATCCATCGTCGCCAATAATGATCTCGCCATATTCAGGAGTACTCCCCAGCCCTCTTTTCATACTCTCCACGAGGGCAACAATATCAAAATCTTTGACCGGGATCAGTATGGATATCATTTTTCAAAGGATTTGTTAAGTAATCAAAAGTAGCATTTATTTCTCAAATATTCAGAGATTCTGTATTGGCAGAGAATTTGTGATGATTAAATTTACATTTAAATAAAATATCCCATTGAAATGAAGAAAATGTCAATACTGTTTACACTTATTCTCTTTGTAATTCTTATGCCGGAGTGTAAGGGAGAGCCGGGTCATGAAATATCCTTCAGGATAATCGGGTTGAGTGACTCATCGGTTTATCTGGCTTATCACCTTGGAGACAGGCAATATATAAGAGATACTGTTGTTGTTGACAGTAATGGATCGGGGATCTTCTCAGGAGATGAAACCCTTCCTGAAGGTATTTATATGATCGTCCTTCCCGGAAACAGGTATTTTGAGCTTCTTATATCAGACGACCAGGAATTTTCAGTTAACTGTTCTCATGATGATGCTTTCAATACCCTTGAGTTTTCAGGATCTGAAATAAACACCCGCTTCATGGAATACCAGAAAAACTGGGTGGCGATGCAGCAGAAAGCATCCGCCATAGGTAAAAGGATACTTGTTAACAGTCAGAACAGAGATTCTCTGAATCTGCTTTCTGTTCTTCAGAAAGAGCAGGAGCAGAAAATGATAGGCTATCTCAGGCAGGTTGAGGAAAATAACAGGGGGAACCTGCTTTCGGTTCTGGTAAGAGCAATGCTTCCGGTCGAGCCCCATGATTTTAATATCGACCCGGGCAATCCTCTGGCTGATTCATTGAGATGGGTTATGGAGTATAATTATAATAAGAATCATTATTTCGACAACCTTGATCTCAACGATGAAAGATTATTAAGGACTCCCCTGCTCAGCTCCAGACTAAGTACCTTTTTTACTAATGTTGTGATTCAGGCTCCCGACTCGATTAACTCTGAAATTGACAGGTTGATAACCATGACCAGCGGCAACTACAAAGTTTTTCAGTATGTAGCTGTGTGGTTATTCAATCATTTCCGTGAAAGCAGTATTATGGGGCACGATGCCGTGATGGTTAAAATAGCTGATGATATTTATCTGTCAGGAAAAGCTGACTGGGTCACAAAGGAGTTTCTCACTGACCTGGAAAAGCAGATAAACCTTCTCAGGCCGAATCTTATAGGAATGCCGGCCCAAAACCTTATTATGGATTCCTTCAACGGTAACTATGTCTCATTGTACGATATTGAAAAAGACTATACGGTACTATATTTCTGGGAACCCGACTGCGGCTTCTGTAAGGAAACAACTCCCAAACTACGCGATCTGTACGGAGAACTAAAGGAAGACAACATTGAAGTATTCACGGTATGCACTACTGCTGAAAGGGAAGAATGGGAAGAGTATATCAGGAACAATAATCTTGGCTCATGGATAAATGGCTGGGATCCAGAAAGGAGGACCAACTATGCTTTTTTCTACAATGTGCAGGCTACTCCATTGTTATATATTCTCGACAGGGAAAAGAAGATCATTGCAAAAAAGATTGGAGTAGAAGATATTGTGCCGTTTATTGAAAACCACAGGAAGTACTATAACTGAACCCCTGTGTTTTCAGTAAGCCAGCCGGTAAGCTGGTGTATCGAGCTGCATTCAATATGGATGTCTCCGGATGACAATATCCATTTCCTGTCAGGGGTTACTCTGATGACTGTTTCTCTGCAATCGTCGTCTACAGAAAAACCTGCCCTCAGGAGAGCCCTTGAAGTCCAGTACTTTTCTTTTCCCTTACCCTCGAGACATACAGATCCTCTGCCCCTTGTATTCATAACAAAGCTACCGTGGCGTGAGTCGAATTTAACAACTGATTTCTCGAAAAGCTTGTCGAAGGCATCATCAAGCATCAGGTCCTCAGGTGCTCCTTCCCTGATGCCGTCTTTAAGCAAAAGCCAGATTCTGTCGGCCTGGCTCAATGCCGCCTGTAGATCGTGTGTTGAAAATATGATGGTCTTGTCTCTTTGCCGGGTGAGTTCTTTTAGAAGATGAATTATCTCGTACTTGCTGTTTACATCAAGAAAGGCAGTGGGTTCATCCATCACCAGAATCCTTGTATCCTGGGCCAAAACCCTTGCTATCATTGCTCTCTGCCTTTCTCCGTCAGAAAGGCTGGTAACGTATCTGTCCCTGAAGCCTGATAATCCCGCTTTTTCAACAGCATTCCTTATAACCTCTTGATCTTCTGTCCGTATCTGTCCGAACCAGTTGGTATGTGGATATCTTCCCAGAGCCACCAGATCTGTGACAGTCATATTGGACGCATTCACCACTTCGGTAGATACATATCCAACATTCCTGGCAAATTCATTGCCCGACATGCTTGCTGTGACCGTACCGTCAATTCTTACCGTTCCCCCCAGGGCAGGCTGAAGTCGTGCAAGTGTCCTGAGAAGTGTGCTTTTGCCTATCCCGTTGACACCAATAAGGGCAACAAGCTCCCCATAGCAAGCTTTTGCCGAGAAGGGAGGCAGAAGCCTGACTATCTCCTTCCCGTTTTTGAATCCCAGAGACAGAGATTCGATTTTCAGTATTTCCCTGTTTAGTTCTTCCATCAGTGGATATCTGAAAATTTACGGTTTCTGAGAATGACCCATAGTACCACAGGGATGCCGATCAGTGCCGTTACGGAGTTGACAGGTATTACGGTATCGGAGCCAGGCAGCTGCGAAATTATATCGCTCAGTATCATCACTGAAGCTCCGGTCAGCATAGTTGCCGGTATAAGTATACGGTGATCGGATGTCCTGAAAATAATTCTGGCAATGTGAGGAACAGCTATCCCAATGAAGCCTATGGGGCCGCAGAACGCTGTAACGCTTCCTGCAAGGATACTTGTTCCGGCAAAGATAATCAGCCTTGAGATTTTAATATTAAGCCCCATACTGGAAGCATAGTTCTCTCCCAGAAGCATCACATTAAGCATTTTTACCGAGCCAATGCATATAGAAAAACCGGCAATGCATGAAATCAGAAGCACTTTTATCTGAGATCCGGTCAGGTTGCCAAGGCTGCCCATTGTCCAGATAACATACGACTTAAGAAGTGACTCGTTGCTAAAGTACTGCATGATGCTGACTATGGCAGAAATGCCGCCTGAGAGCATCATGCCGATTATAAGTACAGTAAGAATATCCCTGATTCTTGCCGAGATGAACATAATGAGCATCATAACGCCCCCTGCACCTGCACAGGCTGCGACAACGACGGCCCAGTTACCCATATCCCTGACTGCCGCAGGGGAATATTGAGCCGACAGACCCATTATAACAAAGGCAACCCCGAGACTGGCTCCTGAGCTCAGCCCAAGGACATATGGCCCTGCCATAGGGTTCCTGAAAACTGTCTGCATCTGTAATCCGCTTACAGACAAGGCCATGCCTGCCAGAAGGGCAGTTATGGCCTTGGGTAGTCTGAATTTCATTACTATTATCCCGGCAGTACTTCCATCAGGGTCGCTAAGTGATCTTATTAATTCAGTGGGATGGATATTTACCGACCCTAAAAGTATATCTGCAACAAACAACAGGATAAGCATAAGAGACAGCAAAGGAAACAGCAATCGTGTCCGGCCTGCTGACCAGCCCCGGCTGTAAAAGGAAGCATTTGTTATGTTATTGCTCATTGATTGTATTTTAATGGCAATAGCTTACCTGTCAGTATAAAGCTTTCTGTAGTATACAAGCTCTCTTTCATAATCCGGATAAGGGTTAAGAATGGCTGCTATGTCTTTAAGAATAAGATGAGGGTTCATGGCTCCCTTCTCCCAGTAGTCATTTCCTCCATTATTGTTGCTTCTTTTGTTGTTGTTAAAGACATTCCCTTCCCTCACGCATTTAAGACCCGCAAGACGTTTATCGAGACTTATAATTTCATCAATACCGTTTGCGCTGCCTGGATTTATCCAGAAATCGGCAAAAAGAGCTTTGGTATATACATTCTCAATGCCATAAGGCATTGATTGGTCCGAATCTGTGTCTTTCCATAGATAATCACCGCCGGCATCCGATATAAGCCTGCTTATATAAGAGTTGCCTGGAGAGATGAACCATGTATCCCTGTATGGAAGACCAAGAAGGACGCCAGGTCTGGGATATGACTTACCCGCAATCTCTTCCTTAAGTCTGTTATACTCATTTTCAGTGTGAAGAAAGATTGAGTCGGCCATTTCTTCCCTGCCGTAAAGTGCTCCGAAAAGTTGAATCCATTCGGCTTTTCCTAGAGGTTCCTCTTCAAGGTAATCTGCATTGTAGAGTACTTTGATTCCCATCTCGGCAAGTTTGCCGGTGTATGCCGCCGATTCACCACCTACACCATAGACCATAACCAGGTCGGGATCAATTGATGCAATCAGTTCTTTATTAAGATTATCATCATATCCGACTTCTCTTATGTGTCCTTTTTCTGCAAGTACTTTAAGAGTTGAGTCGTAAATAAAATCTGTTCCAGAGGCTCCGGCCAGACTCCTTTCTTCATTAAGGGCCCTTATCATAGCAAGATGAGTCGTCGACATACATATGATTTTCCTTACAGGAACACGGATTACAGTTGAAGGGTCGGCATCAGGAACGCTGATCCCCTCCGGAACGAGGTACCATTGCTGAAGAACATCCTTAGCTCCCTGCCAGGGATCTCTTATTGTCACAACAGTAAAGGAGTCATTCTTCTCTATTAAAAGCTTTTCGGCATATCTGGTTATTGAACCTGTTTTTAAAACGCTTTTATTTGATGAATAGCTGTTATTACCCGAACAGGAAAGGATAAGAAAAGACAGAAGAAGTGTTCCGGTCTTAAGAACCCCTTTTATCCTGCCTTGGAAAAAAAGCAATATTTTATTGTATTTTATCAATTGGCGTACTTGAAATTTACTGCTCCGGGAATGATATCTGCCTCCAGTTCTTCAATTAGTTCTCCCCTCCTGTCATATCTTATAACATAGCCCCTGCTTGAAAAATCAACTGCATCGGTAACGAAAATCTCTCCGTTGGCGTTATTTATAGCCAAACGGTAAAAGTAATGGTTATCACCTTCAATAAAGGGCACTGAAGGAAGCCCTGGATCATTGATGCTCATTCGCCTGACCCCGTTATCAATAAAATAAAGAGTATCACCTGTCTTATTGATATTCAATGACGAAGGGTAATGAGTCCTGTCGGGAAACACCAGTCGGGTCGCGACCTGATCTGTTTCTGTATCAATTCGTACCAGTTCAGCCATTGAATCACCGCTCCAGCCTCCGCTGCAAAGCACCCACAGGCCGTTATCCCTGTCAATAACCATGCTTTCGGGCTCGGCTCCTACTTCAATCCTACTGCTTATACGGTCATTTAAAGGGTCAAGGACTATGAGTTCGTTACCACCCGACCAGTTGGCGACGTATACCTTATCTCCTGTCTTGATTATCGATTCCGAAGTACATTCAAGGTTAATGAACCCCGTTACCCTGGCTGTAGAAGGATTAAAGATGACTAGTGAATCAGAGTAAAGACTTGTCACATAAGCTTTGCTTCCGTTAATCAGGCATATAAACCTTGGTGAGACAAGGCTGTCGATGGTAGCGCTTGTCCTGAGAGTACCGGTGTTTGCAATTTCAATTTTCCCCGAGTTGTTAACTACAATAAAAAGAGACTTCTCCGATTGGGTCATTGAGAATGGAACATCTCCCAGAGGCCTCCCGTTAACAGACTCAAATACTGCATTATATATGCGTGATGAATCGTAGGAATAAAATGAAAGAGAACCGTTCCCCCATCTGAAATTACCTTCATTTATAATAAATGCACCTTCACCTCTGAGATAGTATGCTGTCTGCCCGTCATCAGGGTCAGAACATGAAACGGCAAAAACGACAAAGAATAAAAAGAGAATGATTTTGTTCATAGCGGGTTGTTTTTAAATTCGAGCAGGAGGTTGATGGCATATGATCTTCCGGGCATGGGATGCCATGCAACAGCCTGGTAATTAATATTAAATAAATTTGATATCCTGAAGTTGAGATCTATGCTCACTTTTTTTTTCTCCGTGGCTATCCCGGCTAACAGGTCACATAACAGGTATCCGGGAAGATAGTCTGAGTTATCTGCCGATATATAGCGACGTCCTGTCCAGGAAGAGTTGAATGAGGCTCTTAACATACCATAACCTGCTCTTAGCCTGGCGTTTGCCTGGTGAACAGGAACATAAACCAACTGTTTAGTGCTCTGTCCGCTATCATCATCACGGGTTTCAGAAGCTCTTGTGTATGACCATGCTCCTGTCATCTTAACAAAAAGATGATCTGTTGTATATTCCCCTCCTGCCTTAAGTTCAGCACCAACAATTTTTACAAGGCCCAGGTTTACAGGGCTCCAGTAAGAATATTCTCCCGGATACCAGTGAATCATGTTGGTTATTCTGTTCCGAAAGATGTTTATCCCGGCAGTAGGTGCAGGATTAAGTTCATGTTTGCTTCTGTAGTCAAGTCCGAGATCCCATGACACTCCGTATTCACTTTTAAGATCCGGGTTTCCACCAGGTAACCAGTAGAGATCATTCAGCCCGGGCAGTTTTGAGTTGGCCGACAGGGTTGCTTTAAAAATCAGGTCAGCCTGAGAAGGCAACCTGTATTTGAGTCCTGCAGCAAAATCAGGATGAACAAGTTTGCCGTCTGACTGTTTTCCGCGAATCATAATATTGGCTGCCAGGGGCTTAAGGATAGACCTGGAGGCAGACATTGCGAGCACAGTGATGTTCCTTGTCTTTCTGTCGTCGTAATTATTTGATGTTACAATATTAAGTTCATGAGAGGCAAGAAATGACACTTGTGTCTTTTCTCCGAGCTTAGGGCTTGCTTCAGTTTTAAGTGTCACTGTTTGTACAAGGTTCCTTGAATCTGTAGAGGTCTCAGGGTTTGAATAAAGCAGTCTGTCGGCAACATAAGCTGCATCGGCTTTGATTTCAGAAACCGGCAGACTGAGTTTGTAGCTAATGATGCCCCTGAGAGAACGGTCGCTTTGATTTTCTCCCGGTATGGGTTGTCGCGAGATCATCGGCACCGGGATATTACGTTCTGTTGTGTTATACCATAGCCGGGCAGAAGACAGACTTTTTGTGCCCTTAAGGTATAGCTCCTGAAGGAAGCCACCGGCTTGCACCTCACTGTTTTTTCTTCTGTCGGGGAAAGGTTCATTTGAAAGAGCATCATTGACAAAGGGAAAATTGTTTTCAGATGAGTTATAATAAACTTTTGTGACTGAAGAAACCTTTAAGGTTCCGGCCCTAAGGGTAGCAATACCGGAATATCTGCCGAAACTTGCTGCTCCCGCATTTAATGAAATGGAACTACCCTCATTCCAGCTGCTATCTGACTCAAGGGCTATCACCCCTCCTATTGCCCCTCCGTTTGCCAATACCGGCGTTCCCCCGTTAAAAATATTTATCTCATCAGCCAGGCCTGAAGGGAGGAGTGAAAGATCCGATTGTCCCGGCATAGGATTATTAATACTGATCCCGTTCCAAACAACTGTTGTATGGCTTGCGCCTGTTCCCCTGAAAGAAGGCGAAGCAATCCCCCCTGAACCATATGATTGTATGTGCATCAACTTGTTGTCCGACAGAAGTTCTGCCACTGAATTCAGGGAAAAGTCCTTTAGAAGGGATGAGTCGACAGTAACCTTTGAAAGCTCAGAAATGCCTGAAGGATCTTTCCCGGCATTTATCATAACTTCTTTAATCCTGATTGTATCAACAGGTACCGGTTGTCCCTGAAGTAAAAGAGGGAGGCACAGAGATAAGCAGATATAGGCAAGAAAATATTTCAATTCCTTTAATTTAAGGTATACCTTCCGGGGAAAAAATTAAAGGAATCATCAATGATTCTACGCTTTTCTTCCCGAAAGCTTTGAACACACTTTACTTATGGCAGGTCTTCTGACTTATCCCGGTTTATGAAGCCTTCCCATTCCGTTAAGGAACAGTGGCAGGGTTTTCATAAACCATCATCGTTAGAACGATCGGGCATCACAGCAGCGGGTACTGTTGCGGAATCACACCGCATTCCCTCTTAATCACGATCATGGTAATAATGATCGTGATACCATAACAAAACAAAGGTATATGAATTCAGTGATGAATCAATATCACATACCGGCTATTTATTAACAGGATGGTAACATTTATCTCAGATGGTACCGCAGGAATTTCTTATAAGGAGTTCAGGCGAAATGTTTACCTGTCTTTTATATTTGCTTTTACCTGAATTTTTCACCTCGGTCCAGATCATATTTGCAATCTTAAGGGCCATGGCAGGCAATTGTTTTCTAAGGCAGGTAACCGGAGAGAACATAAGATCAAATCCTATTCCGTCTTCCATTGAGATAAGGGCTATATCCTGAGGCACTCTGAGTTTACGTTTTCTCAATGCAGCCATCAGGGGATAGACAAGGGCCGAGTGAAGGACAAGTATTACTTCTGCACTATGTGGGGGCCTCATAAATTTCTCAAACTGTGTTATATCTAAAACTGAACCCGACTGTGGTGGCTCAATTTCAGCCACGATGGGCTTATTGATCGCGGAATTTTTCCCCAGAGCCTGTCTTATTTCTTCAATTACAGGAGTATCCCTGCCTGAACTTTTAGACCAGGCGGCAATAATTATATTCTTATATCCAAGTTTTGAAATATGGTCAGCTACAAGCTGTGAGCCAACGCTGTTATCAGTACAAACTGTATTCAGCCTGACAGTTTTAACGGATTTCTCAAGAAGAACAAAAGGATAATCAGCTGCCTTAAGTGACCTTATTGTGTAGTCATCAGCAGCTTCCCCAACCAGGATAAGGCCGCTGTAAAACTTCTTAAAAGCAGAAATCAGCCTGTTGTATCTTTGATCATCGGGATCCTTTGTAATAATGGAAAATCCCACTCCAATGCTTGAAAAAGCTTTCTGAAGGTAAGGAGTGATCTCATAAATAAAAGGATCGTTGATAGTCGGAACAATCATTCCAAGAACTCCCGGTTTCTCTTCGATCGGTGCAGGCTCATTTTTCTCTTTCTGTTGATCAAAATAACCCATCTGCCTTGCAAGAGCAAGGACCCTTTCCTGGGTATCCTTTCGGATTCCATGCTGATCAGCCTTATTGTTTAACACCAGTGAAACCAGTGTCCCCGATAAACCAAGTCTGGCAGCTAAATCTTTGTTTTTAACTTTTTTCCCCATTTTTCCCCTGTTTTTAGAACTATCTAAATTTAGAAATAATTTTTTACATGAGTCATTTTTTTTGTAATAAAAATAACATTTTTAATTTTTTCTGTCTTAGGATATCCTGATTATTTTTTCGGCGGATTTATACCTCTTTGTTTAGCAGCTTCTTCCAGACGCTGCTGCCATTTGGATTTCTTAACAGGTTTCCTGGAGTTCTCCTCAAGTTTAGCTAAAACGGCATCTGCATTTATCATTTTCTTCGACACGTAGTTCTGAAGGAAAGTCAGAATATTTGCCAGGAAATAGTAATATGTCAGTCCCGATGAGAAATTATTAAGTATAACCATAAACATCACAGGCATCATATACATCATGGCCTTCATCCCTGGCTGGTCCGATCCGGGTGAAGATCCTGTCATCTTCATTGTGAGTAAGGTAGATCCAGTCATAAGCAGGGTGAAAAGACTTACATGATTACCATACATGGGTATTGTAAAAGGCAGTGTAAGTATAGAGTCATATGTAGAAAGGTCGGTAGCCCAGAGGAAGGCTTCCTGACGTAATTCTATCGAAACCGGGAAGAAACGGAACATTGCAAAAAGGATAGGCATCTGAAGCAGCATAGGCAGACAGCCACCCATTGGATTGACCCCTGCCCTCTTGTAAAGCTCCATGGTTGCCTGCTGCTTCTTCATGGCATCTTCCTTTTTGGGATATTTCTTACCCAGTTCATCAACCTGTGGTTTAAGAACCTGCATCTTTGCCGTGGACTGGTATGATTTAAGGGTAAGAGGAAGAAGTACTATTTTGATTATAATGGTAAGAATAAGGATAATAAGTCCGTAACTGGCTATATATTTCTCGAGCCAGTTAAAAATGGGTATTATAATAAACCTGTTAATCCAGCCAATAATGTTCTTGCCAAGGAAAACGATTTTATCAAGTTCTTCTCCCGACTTCTTTAGTGTGGAGATATGATTGGGACCAAAATAAAACTTCATTGCAAGATCAGTCTGCTGGTCCTGACTAAATGGAACACCCAGCTCGGCTGTAAAGTAGCGGGTATATTTCTCTGAGGCCGGGGTTTTGGATGAAGAGAGGGAGCCGTTGAGGAAAAAATCGTCGGCCATGACGATAGATGAAAAAAACTGGTCCTGAAAAGCCACCCAGCTTAATTTCGTTGTAATATCCGCATTATCGAGATCTTTTTTAGACCTGGGATTAAGTCCGTCAACATCATCCTGATAGTACCTGTACTTGATGGTTGTATACTGGTCCTCATTCTGTCTTCCTTTTTCCTGCTGGGGTATATACATTTTCCAGTCGAGGGTAATACTGTTCACATTTGAGGCAATGACACCCTCCATTGATTTGAAAGTAACATTGAAATCAACAGTATATTTATCAGGTTCGAG
>JAVEZD010000047.1:0-14351 GCA_034003165.1 Bacteroidales bacterium
GCATTTTTCTAAAATTTTACTTCTTTTTACTAAAGGAAATCGTTAGCAGCGATTTCCTTTCCTTTTTTTAAAGGAAAGAGTCTGTGGTTAGTTTTTAATCATAGGCAAAATGGAGTTAGGCTAATCGTTAGGGTAATTTTTATTCGTAATTCAAATAATAAATCTTCCTTAAAAGCTTATCAACGCCTTGAACTTTCCTACTGTCTCTTGTTATCTCCCCCCCGGTATCAGGTTTTATCCACACATCGTTACAACTCAGGTCACGATTCTTCGTTGTTCCTTCAGTACTCCTTTTTAAAATGACAATTTGACTCTACTGATCTTAAGTGTCTAATTTACACCTTTACTTAATACGAAGCAAGAAAATCAAATAAATTTTTTAACTTTTTTTAACCTTAAGCGTCCTGTCCGGGTCACGATTTATACAGAAAAAACAGGTTAATAAAAAAAAGATGCCGTTATCCACTTTTTTTAAATTGATAGGATATTAAGGATCAATCCCCCAATTAATGCAAAAACGGACACACTCATATAGATGAATCTCATGTCCGGGTTTTCATGCGGACCAAATAAATAAAAATTATATTCTGACGGGATTTTTTTAAGGAAAAGAGGTACTGATGCAGGCATCTTGTTGAAAATGTACTTAAAGAAGTATCTTTAACCAATTCTGCCTGGTTACTTCAGGGGAAGGTTCTTTTATATGATGCAATTAAAAATGGGAGCTTTTTACTTACGCGGGTACAGAAGGAAATATCATAAAATAAAAAACCCGACTACTTTGACTATCAACGCAATCGGATTAATTTTTGTGGTGCCACCAGGAATCGAACCGGGGACACACGGATTTTCAGTCCGTTGCTCTACCTACTGAGCTATGGCACCTTGTTTTCGGACTGCAAATATATACTTCAAATCTGAGTTGCCAAAACTTTCACTTAAAAAAATCAATTTGGAATCATTTTGACTATATGGTACTTTTGAAACATTATTCATAATCCTTATGGAGCTTGTTTTTAACACACTTCACAACGGTATCCGCCTGGTTCACTACACTATACCGGGCGATGTAGCTTATTGCGGCCTTGTTATGAACACCGGCTCACGCGATGAAGCTGCTGATCAGCATGGTATGGCCCATTTTGTAGAACATATGCTCTTTAAGGGTACCCGCAAAAGAAAAGCATATCATATACTGAGCCGTCTCGACGATGTCGGTGGTGAGCTTAATGCCTATACCACAAAAGAAGAGACAGCCGTCCATGCCTCTTTCATGAGAGAACATTATTCGCGCGCAATGGAGCTCATAAGCGATATAGTCTTCAATCCGGTTATGCCTCCCCGGGAAATTGAAAAGGAAAAGGATGTTGTACTGGAAGAGATTAACTCTTTTCTCGACAATCCCGCCGAACTCATCTTTGACGAATTTGAAGAACAGGTTTTCGCCGGACAGCCGATAGGTCATAACATTCTCGGGACCCCGGAATCGGTAAGGTCTTTCTCACAGGAAGCCCTGTTCAGGTTTGTTGCCGCAAATTATCCTACCGACCAGATGGTGTTCTGCTCAGCCGGAAACATAAGCAGAAAGAAGATCCTTCAGCTGTTCAGTAAATACTTCTCACCTTACCCGGGAAAACAAAGAATCCCGCGGCCCTCCATGCAATGCCATTATAAGCCCATATCGGTAACCAGGGAAATGAAGACCTTCCAGAATCATTGTATAATAGGTAACGTAGCCTACGACCTTAAAAACAAACGCCGTACCGCCATGTTCCTGCTTAACAATATTCTCGGGGGGCAGGGACTCAACTCCAGGCTTAACCTTTCACTCCGGGAGAAAAAAGGTCTGGCCTATAACATTGAATCAAGCTATAACCCCTACTGCGACACCGGACTCTTTTCAATATACTTTGGGACCGATGAGGAAAACCTCGGAAAAAGCATTTCCCTGACTATGGCAGAACTTAATAAAATCCGATCAGTCAGGCTCGGGCATTTACAACTGGGCAGGGCAAAAAACCAGATCAAAGGCTACCTGGCCAGAGGTTATGAGAATCATGAAAACCTCATGCTAAGCCTGGCTAAAAGCCTTCTGGTCTTCGACTGCATTGAATCAAAAGATGAGATATTCAGGAAAATTGATTCCATAACTGCAGATGACATCCTTGAAGCCGCCAAAGACATTCTCGATCCGTCTGCCCTTTCAACCCTGATCTACAAATAACCATGGAACGCCAGATCGAAGAATTCATAACCTCTTACTCCTCTCCTCAAGATCCCCTTCTGGAAGATTTGTTCAGACAAACCCACATTAAATTTGTTAATCCAAACATGGTAAGCGGTCATCTTCAGGGTAAATTACTCGAATTTATTGCCCTGATGATAAAACCTGAGACCATTCTTGAAATAGGCACCTATACAGGTTATTCGGCTATCTGCCTGGCCAGGGGACTCAGACCTGGCGGAAAACTTTATACAATTGAATCAAACGACGAACTTGACGATTTTGCACGGAACTACTTCATCAGAGCAGGTCTTGAGGAAAAAATTGTAAAGCTTACAGGCAGGGCCCAGGACCTGATACCCACCCTCAACATGGACTTTGACCTTGTATTCATCGACGGGGACAAAAGGGAATATTCAGAGTATTTCATGTCAGTGATCGGCAAGGTAAAACCCGGTGGTTTTATTATTGCAGATAATGTGCTCTGGGGCAACAAAGTATTGGAAACCGATACCTCAGACAGGCAGACAAGAGGAATCCTTGAGTTTAATTCGATGATCCTTGGCCGCAACGATATTGAAAAGGTCATCCTCCCTCTAAGAGACGGACTCATGCTTATAAGAAAACTTTAAACACTAAACCTGGGAAAGGATTTACATCAGAATCACAGTGACTTAATCAGATTACATTATGTCCATTACCGGATTGATTAATAGGCATAAATATATCCAGAGTGGTACAATTTTTGCTTTGGACTTAAAATATTTATCATTTTAAAAAGAATGTGTATCAATTACCTTAAGGCTGAAGAACTGGTTTATTCCCATTCGGGAAACTCCTTCTTCGGTGATTTTTTTTCTCTCATCTATCTTAAAGAAGACCTCTTATGAAAAAAACATTGATAATTTCGATTCTATCCTGCATTTTATTCCCTTTTTCAGAAAACTCAGGAAATGCCCAGAATACACAGAACCCGGCGATGTCAGTTAACCAGGAAGTACACGGGCTAGCCACGGTAACCTTCTCAACCAGGCTTTTCAAAGACAGGGACGACCTTACATCTGTTATGGTTGTTATCCCATCAGGTTCGATGGTAGAGATCATGGACACTGCCGGCTCATATATTTTCGTACGCTACGAAGGCTCTGAGGGCTATATTCAGTCACGCCATGCATCACCAGTTGCCAGTCCGGCCGATATAACCAGGGAGACTGAAAATATTGAAGCCAGTCAGGACGTCACCGTAACTCATTATAATTCTGCCACTTACGACAGATCTGCATATCTGACTGACAAATACGGAGAGGAAACCGGGAAAAGGATATACGAAAGGAAGATATGGAAGGGTATGACAGGAGAGATGATAATAGACAGCTGGGGCAATCCTTCTAAGATCAGTCGCGTCATAAGCGGTGACAACATAAGGGAAGAATGGTCGTACAGCAATACATGGCTGTTTCTTTCAAACGACAGGCTTACTGAATGGGGACCCTCAAGGGATTGATGCTAAATACCGCCTTACATGCAACATGTCTGACAAACCTCCTGAAGAAGTGCCGGATATAATATATATCATATTCTGTACAACAGTCCGGTATAATGTATAATATTGCAGCTGAAAAAGGGATTTCTTCAGCCAGTAATAGTTGGTTGCAGATATCCGGAAATAAAAACAGTTAACCGGAATATCCCTCGAAAAAACATACTGAAACCTGGCTCGGCGTTGCCGGACTAAGGGTCAGAAAAAAAAGGATATGATAAAATGAGTCTTATCAATCTTATAACAAGAAAATCCATTATGCCGCAGATGCCTATGTGCATGTGCCGGTAGACTCATTACCCCGTTTACATTTTACCCCGTGCACCTGCCATAAGCAATGACAGGTCAATTTTATGTAGCCATGTTTTAAATGTCTAATATTCAATACTATATACTATGAGCAAGCAACATCTTCATTATGAAACACTTCAGGTACATGCCGGGCAACACCCCGATAATGATACATTGTCAAGGGCGGTCCCTCTGTACCAGACCTCTTCCTATGTTTTCAGGAATTCAGAACATGCAGCTTCATTGTTCAACCTGAGCGAACAGGGAAACATATACACAAGGATCATGAATCCGACAACCGATGTCTTTGAGAAAAGGGTTGCCGCCCTTGAGGGAGGTGCCGCGGCCCTGGCTGTATCATCAGGTCATGCAGCTCAGTTCATTGCCCTTACAACTATACTGCGAAACGGAGATAATTTCATAAGCTCTCCCTTTCTTTACGGCGGCACATTCAACCAGTTCAGGGTAACCTTTGCCGGTCTTGGTATTGAAGCCCGTTTTGCCCCTGACCTCAAACCCGAATCCTTCGAAACATTAATTGATGACAACACCAAAGCTGTTTATATTGAAACAATAGGAAACCCCGGGTTCGACATCCCCGACTTTGAAGCTTTTGCAAGGCTGGCAGAGGCATACAGTATTCCGCTTATAGTGGATAATACCTTTGGTGCCTGCGGGTATATCTTCAGGCCAATCGACCATGGTGCCAATATCGTGACTGAGTCGGCCACCAAATGGATAGGAGGACACGGAACAAGCATCGGGGGAGTAATTGTGGATGCAGGCAGTTTCAACTGGAACAACGGAAAGTTCCCGATGTTCACTGAACCATCCGAAGGTTACCACGGGCTGGTTTTCGGAGATATCTTCAACAGCACCACGGAAGCAGGGAACATAGGCTTTATTGTAAAAGCAAGGGTGGAAGGTCTCAGAGATCTTGGTCCTTCACTCAGCCCCTTCAATTCATTCCTCTTTCTGCAGGGACTCGAAACCCTGTCACTAAGGATGGAAAGGCATGTTCAGAATACCCGGGCTCTTGCTGAATGGCTTGAGAAACATCCATCGGTTGATAAGGTTATCTACCCGGGACTAAATAGCAATCCCTATTACCCTCTTACTGAAAAGTATTTTCCAAGAGGAGCCGGTGGCGTATTGAGTTTTACCCTGAAGGCCTCAAGGGAAAAGGCGTCAAAGCTTGTTGAACATTTTCAAATAGTGAGCCACCTGGCCAATGTGGGCGATGTTAAAACCCTCATAATTCAGCCAGCCACCACCACTCATTCACAGCTTACTGCCGAAGAGCTGAAGTCAGCCGGAATTGAACCCGGACTGTTCAGAGTATCAGTGGGAACCGAACATATTGACGATATCATTGCCGATTTTGACCAGGCTCTGAAAAAGACTGAATGACACAGTAATTAATAAAAATCATACAGTTTCAAAATCAGCCGCAGTAGAAAGGTTATACTTCTTTCTCACGGCATTTTAAGCCACAGGAATAATATACATCTAAAATGAATACACTAAAGATAAATAAACCATTTATTACAGAGACAGGGGCAGTGTTCCCGGAACTCGACATTGCCTACCATACATACGGGAAGCTTAATGCTACAGCAGATAACGTAATCTGGATCTGCCATGCCCTCACTGGTAGTTCTGATGTTGAAGCATGGTGGCCGGGGATGGTGGGCGAAGGCTCAGTATTTGACACCCGCGAGTACTTTATTGTCTGCGCCAACGTCCTGGGATCCTGTTACGGGACCACCGGGCCGGCCTCAGTCAACCCGGCAACCGGAAAGCCCTGGCTCAGGGAATTCCCACTTATCACCATACGCGATCTTGTTAATGTTCATGAGCTGCTCAGGGAACATCTGGGAATACGATCCATAAATACCATTGTGGGAGCATCCATAGGAGGCTACCAGGCCCTTGAATATTCGATTATGTTCCCGGAACTTATAAAACGTCTTGTGATTCTTGCATCAGGACCAAGGCAGACTCCCTGGGCCATCGCTTTCAGTGAATCTATGAGACTCGCTATGGAAGCAGATGCCACTTTTGCAGCCGGACTTCCGGAGGGTGGCAAAAAAGGACTTATGGCTGCCCGTTCAATAGCCCTCATAAGCTACAGGAGCGTTGAAGCCTATAACCTGACCCAGCAGGAGGAGGACGAAACGAAACTCACTTCTTTCAAAGCAGCTTCGTACCAGGCTTACCAGGGAGAAAAACTTGTTAAGAGATTCAATCCCTACTCCTACTGGAGCCTGACCTGTCTTTCCGACACCCACAATATTGGAAGAAACAGAGGTGGTGTCGTTAACGCACTTAAAAGCATCACAGCTGATGTCCTTTGTGTCGGAATCACATCCGACATCCTCTTCCCCCCTGAGGAGCAAAAAATAATTGCTTCAAACATAAAGGGAGCATGTTATACAGAGATAGATTCAAGATATGGCCATGACGGATTTCTGGTTGAGACCGAACTCGTTACAGAGGCTATCCGTGACTTCCGGGTACGCTGCCGCGAAAAAGAAAGCGTGACTGCCTGATGTCTGCCCCGTGCCCCTGACCTTCTGACCAGGAAGGACAGGGCCGGGTTATTTTCCTGATATACCCGATATAAAAACAGTCTCATACCAATAATATCCTATCTCGAAACCACATGAAAACATCCCTGGCTCCTTTCATAGGTTGCCCAGCATTTCTCTTCCTCCCTGAGCTGCCAGATCACCTCTGCCAGTGCTTCCTTCATAAACCATTTGTCACATTCATTAACCTTGTGTTTCCTTATCCGGAACCTAGCATATGAGATGTCAAAAGCGTTTCCGTAAAGATGGGGACTGTTCTCCGAGGCATTTATATTTGACTTCCCGAGCTTCTTAATCTTTTCCGTAGTACGTGTCATCGAGGTTATTATGAACTTCGACCCTTTGAGTCCTTCTGCATTCATCCTTTTCCTGTACCGCCTTCCTATTTCCCGCAAAAGCTTCCTCGATTCACGGGTAAGCAGAGGGTAGCTATGCGATAATTCTTCTATTTCATACAGTCTGTTGCTCTTCACCCTAACAAGTTTCCCGGTTGAAAGCCGCTTAACAAGGTCACTTTCGTTATTGCATATTTCTATTCCCTTTGACTTAGCACGGTCTGAATAATCGACAAGCCTGTCGTTTATCTTACGGCTGAAGATCTGCTGGTTCTCCCTGCATCTATTACTGAAATACGATGCCATCAGGGCTCTGTTCGAATGAGGCAGAAGAATTATTGCCAGAAATAACAATAATCCCAGGATGATACGCACTTTCAGCCTGTACTGCTTCCTTATCCTGATCTTCCTTATCCGCATATCCTCTTTTCCGGCCAAAAATAACCATATGATCCGGGCCGGATGAAAGGAGATATTCACAGATATGAACAAGTATTAACAATCATCCTTTGTGGACCCATCAGTCACGATAGCACATATTAGTCGCAACTTTGCCAGGGTGAACACGATTCAGACATCATCACATCCCGGATTTGTTGAATACCATGACTTTTAATATGTTTTAGCCAACACAACATTCCTGGTATTTAAATTGTTACTATTTTTGTCGCAAAGCTTAAGAATTGAGGAAAGGAGTAAAAATAAAAGTCATCTCCATATTTATCTGCTGGTTAATTATACTGGCACATAATATCATTCCTCATAATCACCATGAAGATAGTGGATTGGGCCTTCACGGACCTTCACATTATGAAGCCCTTGCGCAGGGAACATCTGAAACCGGACCTGAATTTCATGGCCTCTGTGATGATGAAGAGGCTTGTCATTTTTCAGGACTTCTGTTCCACAACCTCAGTCAGGACAATCTGACAGTTAATAATGCAGATAACAGGATCTGGAATCCTGTTCTGCGACCTGCCCGCCTCATCGTAACAGGAGAAATTTTAATTTACCGTAACAACTTCTTCGGAGCTGCATCACTGCGAGCCCCGCCCCGGGGCTGATCCGGCACCCGAACCACCTTTTAATTTACTATTTTTCAACACTTTAAAATCATTTAGGATGAAGAATTCCATATTCATTACTATAGTTTTTTCCATGGCTCTTTTATACGGTTGTTCATCGGTAAAGGAACCTGAGCATGAACACAATGATGAAACCGAACATCTGTCTGTCCATGATGATGCCACTGAAGCTATACACGATGAGACTACTGCGGAGCTGCAGGAAGATCATCCTGACACCTCATTGTATAAAGTAATTACCCTGAGAAAACAACCCTTTGCCTTTGTTATTAAAACAGGAGGTTCAATCGGGAGTGAAAATCAGGACATAATTATACTTTCATCAAAAACGGCAGGAGTTGTCAGATTCAGTGAGAACTCTCTTTTTCCGGGGGCAAAGGTTGTCAAGGGACAGCCTCTTTTTACAATTTCAGGAGAACAGCTCGCCGGCGATAACACTGACCTGAGATACAGGCAGATAAAAGCCGACCTTGATAAAGCCTCAGCCAATTATGAGAGAGCCGGTAAACTAATAGCCGACAGGATCATTACTGAAGAACACTTCCTTGCAGCAAAGAATGAATACGAAAAGATCCTTAATGAGTATAACGAACTCCATCCCTCCTACAGTAATGGCGGCAACATCGTCAGATCTGCTGACAATGGTTTTATAAGAGAGGTTCTGGTTACTGAAGGCCAGGCAGTAATGCCGGGAGACCCACTCCTTTCAATAATAAGGAAAGGGAGTCTGATACTCAAAGCCAATGTTCCTCCTGTCGATCCGCAGATCCTGGAATCGGTCGCAGAAGCAAGTTTCAGGGTGTCATACAGCGACAGGCTGTTCAGGACAAATGAGATGGGTGGACAAAAGATCTCTTACGGGAAAAGTACTGAAGGCAATTCCTTTCATGTGCCGGTTTATTTCAGAATAGACTTTGATGAGGGACTCATTGAGGGAACCTATGCCGAGATATGGCTTAAGGGAAAGGAAACCGACGGGTCTATCGTAGTTCCCAACTCAGCACTGATGGAGGAATTCGGGAAAATGTACGTTTTTATACGCGACAGCCATGGTCATTTTATAAAGAGGTATATCACGACGGGGCAAAGTGACGGGGAGAATACCCTGGTAACTTCGGGACTCTCTGAATCGGAAAGTATTGTTGCTTCCGGAGCCTATACGATAAAGCTTGCCCAGACCACCTCTGCGGCCCCTGCTCATAATCACGCCCATTAAAGTCTAAAGCCATGCTTGACAGGATAATACACTTTTCACTAAATAACAGGGTGAGTGTGATTGCCGGAGCCATCCTCCTGATAATCACAGGTACTATAATTACTGCCCGCATCGACATTGACATCTTCCCTGAACTCACAGCCCCCACTGTCGTTATAATGACGGAGGCAGGCGGGATGGCACCGGAGGAGGTGGAAAGCCTCGTCACCTTCCCTATCGAAACGGCTGTCAACGGAGCTACATCGATCCGGCGGGTCAGATCTACTTCAACAACCGGCTTCTCAATAGTAAATGTTGAATTTGACTGGGGAACCGATATTTATAAGGCAAGGCAGACTGTCGCCGAACGCCTTGTCCAGGTCAGCGATAAGCTTCCGGCTTATATTGAAAGACCTGTAATGGCCCCCCAGACATCTTTGCTTGGTGAGATGATGATTGTGGCACTTGAATCAGACTCACTCAACATGATGGACCTCAGAACCATGGCCGACTGGGTAGTGGTCCCCCGGCTCCTTTCGGTTGCCGGTGTAGCCCAGGTCAACGTCATCGGAGGCGACGTCAGGGAATATCAGATACTAGCTGATCCGAATAAAATGGACTTCTACGGAGTGACCTTAGGTGATCTGATTGAAAAATGCAGGGATTTAAACATCAATACTTCCGGATCGTTTATTAATCAACATGGTAACATTTATATTGTCAGAGGTATGTCCCGGACAGACCGTTTGTCTGAGCTTGCCAGCTCAGTCATTGGAATGCGGGATGGCCTTCCTGTAAGATTAAGCGATGTAGCTGCAGTTGGGACCGGAAGTGCCCCTTCCATAGGGACTGCATCATACAGGGGCAGGAGTGCTGTTCTGCTCACTATCACCCGTCAGCCCGACGCAAATACAGTAACCCTTTCGGAGAACATAAAAAGTGTTATTGACGAGCTACAAAGGAACACAGGCAGCACCGCAACCTTTCACACCGATATCTACGATCAGGCATCCTTCATAAAGACTTCTGTCAGGAACGTAATGAAAGCCCTGCTTGAGGGGGGCATCTTTGTAGTTATTATACTTTTTCTCTTCCTCTTCAATACAAGGACGACAGTTATATCGCTCCTTGCCATGCCTCTGTCGTTGCTTGTTACCATTATCACCCTGAAATTGCTGGGCTATACCATAAACACGATGAGCCTTGGAGGAATGGCTATTGCAATAGGCTCCCTTGTCGATGATGCCATCATTGACGTGGAAAACATTTACAAACAACTCAGACGAAATTCTGCACTTCCGCCTGAAGAACGGAAACCTTCAACAGATATAGTTTACAGGGCATCAACAGAGGTGAGATCATCTATATGGAACGCCACACTTATTATAATAATTACCTTCTTCCCCTTGTTCTTTCTGGGCGACCTCGAAGGCAGAATGCTCAGACCACTTGGCATCTCCTTCATTATTTCACTGTTTGCCTCACTTATAGTTGCTGTTACAGTCACCCCCGTTCTTTCAAGTTACCTTCTCACTGACGAGGGCCGGCTCCGCCGCAACATCAAAGGATCATGGATCGAAAGAAACCTTGGAAGGATATACAGCAAGGCATTGGATTTTACACTTTTAAAAAGCCGTGAGCTTGTAGGGGCCACTGTTATTGTTTTTGTTATATCGGTACTTCTTATGACAGGCACGGGAAGCTCTTTCCTTCCCGATTTTAATGAAGGAGCCCTTACAGTAAACATATCTCTTCCTCCGGGCATCTCACTTGAGGAATCAGCAAAAGCAGGAACTGAGGCTCAAAAGATTCTGTTATCTGTTCCTGAAGTCAGGACGGTGGCAGGAAAAACAGGAAGAGCTGAACTTGCTGAACACTTCTTCAGCGAAAACATGTCTGAGATCGACGTTCCCTTTGAGTTAACTGACAGAAGCAGGGAAGAATTCTTTGCTGATGTCAGGGAACGCCTCAGCACCATTCCCGGAGCAAATATTGAAGTGGGGCAGCCTATCACACACAGAATGGACCGTATGCTTTCAGGGACAAGGGCAAACATTGCCATAAAGATCTTCGGAGATGACCTTAACGAACTCTACAGGGTTGCTAATACAATCAGTGAAGAGATAGCTCCCATCGGGGGCATCGGTGACCTTACCGTCGAACAGCTTGTCGAGACTCCGCAGCTTAAGATTAAACCCGACAGGGAAATGCTTGCCACATACGGCATTGGCCTGGATAAGTTCAACTCCTTTATTGAATTTGCCATCGGAGGTCAGAGTGTATCGGATGTATATGAAGGTGAAAAGAGATTTCCCCTTGTACTCAGGTATAACGACGAAACCCGTGGTTCTATTGAAGGTATAGGTAATTCATTGATTGACACCCACGACGGAGGAAGGATACCTCTCGCTTTTGTCTCCAGTCTGGAATCCTCCTCTGGCCCTTCGGTTATTAACCGCGAAAACGTCAGACGCAGGATTGTGATCTCAGTCAACACTGCCGGAAGAGATGTCGGGAGTGTTGTCAGAGACATAAAGGAGAAGATCGGCGGAACCATCGTTCTGCCTGAAGGATGGCATATAGAATACGGAGGACAGTTCGAAAGCGCTGAAAGCGCAACAAAGAGACTTGTAACCACTTCATTATTGGCCATAATGGTAATCTTCCTGATTCTCTACCAGGAGTTCAGGAACAGTACACTTTCAGTCCTTGTACTGCTTAACCTGCCTCTGGCTCTGATAGGTGGAGTCATTGCCATCAAACTGACTTCAAATGTGATAAGTATCCCTTCAATAATAGGATTCATAACACTTTTCGGCATTGCCACAAGAAACGGAATACTTCTTATTTCAAGGTATATTCATCTTAAACAGGAAGGGCTGGGTCTTCACGACCGGATTCTTACAGGTTCAGTCGACCGGCTTAATCCTATCCTGATGACTGCTCTGACTGCAGCCCTTGCCCTTATCCCCATGGCTATGGGTGGCGACAAACCTGGAAATGAGATACAGAGTCCCATGGCAGTTGTGATCCTGGGCGGACTGTTAAGCTCAACACTGCTTAATATATTCATCATTCCTTCAGTATATTACATAATCAGTAAAAGGAAAGAAAATGCTTAAAAAAACCTCATTTATAATACTTTGGCTTGCACTGACCTTTCAGGTTTCTGCCCAGCCGTTTCAGGATTTCCTGGAAAAGGTATCAGCCAACAATCCTGAGATAACAGCCTTAAGAAAACTACTGGAGGCACGAAGAGCCGAAGCCCGTACAGGATACCTCCCCCCTGACCCTGTAGTGTCTGCCGGCTTCATGCCAGGGAATACGGAAGCGGCAGGCAACAAGAAGACATGGACCGTGTCGCAGTCCTTTGACTTCCCTTCAAAATACCTGCTTCAGAAAAAGATAGGTAGCAGCACCATTGTGCTGGCAGAGGAGGAGTTAAGGCTTGGACGTATACTTGTTTTACTTGAGGCCGAACATACCCTCTTCGACCTGATTTATACTGAAAGGTCGCTCCGGAAACTAAACGAAAGGAAAGAGGATTATGAGAGGCTCCGCTATGCCTGGGAATCAATGCTTGAAAACGGCGAAGCAACGATAATGGACTTTAATAATGTGTTGCTTGAACTTTCAGGGGTGAATCTTGAGATTAACAGAAAAGAAGCGGAGTTCGCTATGCTTAAGGAAAAGATTGAGTATATGAGCGGAATACCTCTCAATAATGCATGGATAGAAGAGTATCCCTCATTTTCAGTTCCCGGGCCCGATGCCCTTCTGGCTGAGCGTTCTGCATCACACCCTTTATTCATCATTCCAGAGCTTGAATACCGTATTGGCAATCAGGAACTAAAATTGTCCAAAACTGCCTCCCTCCCATCGTTTCAGCTTGGCTATACATCCGAAATTGTACCCGACATGTCATACACCGGTCCGGTGGCAGGCCTGTCTGTCCCTCTATGGAACAACAGCGGAAGGGTCAGATCTGCCTCAGCTGCGGCTGACCACCTGGAAAAGGCCAGGGATGCCGAACTGCTAAAACTGGCTTCCGGGACAAGAAGGGACTATGCAGAAATGCTGGCCCTCATTAAAAGCCTTGATGAAATAAGGGAACTGCTTGCTGCGACAGAGGGGAGTGTTTATCCCGATAAGGCCCTCCTGGCAGGAGAGATCTCCATAACTGCCTATTTCAGTTACCTTGATCTTCTTTACAGGACAGAGGACCGTTTGCTTGAACTTGAAAACGAATACAACAAGGCTTTGGCTGCCATACTTGATTACAGACTTCCGGAATAAAACACGGAGACCAGGTGCCTTATCGCCGGCTTAAAACTAAGATAGCGGGTTCTCACATATTGCATTGTGAGAACCCGCTATTCTCTTAAAAACAAAAACTGTCCTCCTTACTGCTTTTTCTTAAGATCCCTGACTCCTGTTACATTAAACATGCCCAGCATGCTGCCGACAACATTATTCTCATCCTTTCCTGCCAGCATTATGCTTACCTCATATCCCTGAGCTACAAAATACATTATAACAAAGCCCTCAGGTTCATCAATACTTTCAATATTTATAGTCTGGTCCTGTCCATCCTGCCCCATCTTCACTACCCCGGTAAGTATTCCGTCCTTCCGTACAAGAGATGCAACCATATTCAGATCTCCGTAAGGTGTCTCAAAAACAGTTAAGTTCCAGTTACCTGCGAAATAATCATTCTTTTTCTGGGCATTAAGCCCCTGAATAAACAGGATAAGCAGGAGTCCTGTAAGAAAAGCAATTCGTTTTTTCATTAGTCCAGGTGTTTAATTAATTTCATTATTTCAGGTTTATACAATATTATATTTTTTTACTTTAAAAATAAGTTAACAGAGGTTGATTTTTCCGGATAATGGTATGTCCTTCCCCTGTGCTTTACCTGCTCCAGATTCAGATAGTAATTACCGCCCGGTTCCATGGCTGAAACAAACAGACCTGATAAGGGTGACTAAATCTGAAAGGATAAGGTTATGCTTATGAAGAATGAACGATTTACTATATTTACACCTGTAAAAGCGAATCAAAAGAAACCTCAAAATTTTATACAAATGAAA
>JAVEZD010000048.1:0-14150 GCA_034003165.1 Bacteroidales bacterium
GACGGAGAAGAAAATGTTGCCGGGAAACCTGCCTTCAGACTTAAGGCTGAGACTGAATCGGCCGGACCTGTAATACTTTATCTCGACAAGACCACTTACCTGCCCGTTAAATCAAAGACTACCTCGGAGCAGATGGGCACGTCCATCGAAGTCGAATCGGTGATGAGCGACTACAGGGAAGTTGACGGAGTGGTAATGCCCGGGAAGACAACGGCCATGGCCAACGGGATGGAGGCCGGAGTGGTAACCTTTGAAAAGATTGAGGTTAATATTCCGATAGAAGATGCCGTATTCAGCCTTAAATAGTTTGCACTTGCCTGTTTATGTAAACCATTAAAATACAGCATAAAGGACCAGATTTAACCAGGCCGGAAGGCTGGGTTGACTTAAAAAAACAACAACGCGGAAGAGCTATAAAACTCCTCCGCGTTATTTTTTGCAGCTGGCCTGTAAGCCGGATTCTGTGACGGTACCAGCTTCTGCGAAAGAATTACGGAACCGTTTTCCATCATTTATCTGGCCCGGCCATTGCTGACCGGATCTTACAGCCTACCCCCCGGCATCGGACGAGCAATCCTTGGCGCCGGTATACATGACCTTTCAACCCATAAGATGTACGGCCCGCGATGTCACCACCACGGCCGGTGAGCTCTTACCTCGCCTTTTCACCCTTCCCCCGGCTTCCCGGGGAGGTCATTTTCTGTTACATTACTATACCCTCACGGATATCTTCCCGTTAGGAAGTATGGTGCTCTGTGTTGCCCGGACTTTCCTTTCCGGCCCCCTGAGGTTCCGGAACGATGGAACAGCCAACTGCATCACAAAGATACAAATATTTAAGGAGATGCATTATTATTTATATTTTTGCACCCCGGAAACAGGCAGTAAGATGCCGGAAAAAAGGATGAATAAAAAAAATTTAATAACAGACATCAGCCAATTCAACTACAACCTGCCCCCTGAAAAGATCGCGTTTTTCCCGGCAGCCGAAAGGGATGAATCTAAACTCCTTGTCAGAAGAGGCGATGGAATAACAACGGATGTTTTCAGGAACATAGGGGAGTATCTGGACCCGGGAACACTATTGGTTTTCAACAATACCAGAGTCGTAAGGGCAAGGTTGCTGTTCAGGAAGGTATCAGGTGCCGTCATTGAGATTCTGTGCCTTGAGCCGCTTAATCCCCGCGACTACGCTGAGTCTTTTGCTTCTCACGGACCTGTTGAATGGAAATGTATTGCAGGCAACCTTAAGAAATGGAAAAAGGACAATCTCAGCCTTGCTTCCGGAAGCGGAGATGAAACTGTAATACTTAATGCTGTCAGGGCAGGTGTTGAAGGGGATGATGCATTGAGAATCAGATTTTCGTGGGACCGTAGCGATCTGTGTTTCGGACAGGTACTGGAGATGGCGGGACACATACCTCTGCCACCTTATATTAACAGAGCCGACACAAAAGAAGATTCGGTAAGCTATCAGACTGTATATTCATCGGTTGATGGATCTGTAGCAGCCCCTACCGCAGGCCTTCACTTTACACCCCGGCTCCTGTCAGAACTTGAAGACAGGAGTATAGGCAAGGCTGAAATAACCCTTCACGTAGGGGCCGGTACTTTCAAACCGGTTAAAGCAACAAATTTATATGAACACGAGATGCACCGCGAGCATTTCGTTATCTCCCGTCGCTGCCTTGCTGATCTTAAAGGAAATGCCGGCAATATTACTGCCGTTGGAACAACAACGGTCAGAACCCTTGAAAGCCTTTACTGGATGGGTGTCAGGGTTTTGGGCGGATACCTCCCCTCAGATGAAAACTTC
The DNA here is from genome assembly GCA_034003165.1 of Bacteroidales bacterium. GTDB lineage: Bacteria > Bacteroidota > Bacteroidia > Bacteroidales > VadinHA17 > LD21. The sequence goes on from JAVEZD010000048.1 coordinate 1,817, forward strand.
AGCATTGATCAGTGGGAACCATACGGGAAAGAATCTGACATACCCGCCGGGCTAGCTCTTAGTGCCCTTGAAAAAGCTATGGATGAAGCCGGTACGGAATACCTAAACGGTTCAACCAGCCTGATCATAGTACCAGGATACCGGTTCAGGATGATCAAAGGCCTTATTACCAATTTCCATCAGCCCGGCAGCACCCTGCTTCTGCTTGTTGCTGCCTGGACCGGTGAAGGGTGGAAGGATATTTACACTTTTGCACTTCAGAATAACTTCAGGTTCCTAAGTTACGGAGACAGTTCACTTTTATATAGATAGATTAAGTAAACAGTGATATTTACAAGAAACAATTTGTTGCATTTTTCTTTGAAAGTAAATTGATAATTCGTTTATTTGGAATCCAAAAAAAAAAACGAAAATGGATGAAAACAGAACGGTTGAACAGGTAAATGCAATTTTCGGATTGTTTATGGTCTTCTTCTATATAGGAGTAGGAGCTTATCTTCTGTTCTTCTTCAATTCGGACTATCTTGATAAACCTATAAGGATAATTGTGGGTTCATCCTTTTTATTGTTTGGCGTTTTCAGGGGTTTCAGGACTTATTTTAAAATTGTTGAACTTTTCTTCTCAGGAAGAAAAAACAAAAATGATTAAGCTTTTAGTCTGTTTTTGATCATAATTGGCATATACTTTGCTATGAATTAAGTAAATTAGTAATGCCTTTAAAATTGAAATGATTATGAGCAGCGTAAAAGATAAGCGAAATTTTATTATTATTGCGATTCAAAATCTCACTGAAGAAATTGGGGAAATATTGAAAGGATCGTTTGATTTAAGTTATTTTTCGGGCAGAGCATCGGTTCTTATGATGATACTGTTTGCTACGGTTGTCTCATGCAGGCCGGGCGGCTCCAGGGAACTTAATGAGACTCCCACCCGCGGGGACATCAGGATTATGGCCGATGAGTCATTTGAACTCCTTGTTGATACTGAGGTCAAGACTTTCACATCTCTGTACCAGAATGCCAAAATCAAGGTCGACTACAAGCCTGAGGTTGATCTTATCAATGATTTTATGAAAGACTCGGCAAAGGTTATAGTAACAAGCAGGAGACTTACCGAGGATCAGATACAATACCTCCGCGACACACTGGTTGTTGCCCGTACCACTTCTTTTGCATGGGATGCACTTGCGCTTATTTCAAACAAGGACAACAAGGATACCCTGTTAAGATATACCACTGTCAGGGATATATTCAAGGGCAGAACAAAAAACTGGAAAGACATAAATCCAAATTCAGATCGTAATGAAATAAGTGTTATTTTTGACAACACTAAATCAGGAAATATAAGATACTTTAAAGAGTTGTTTGAAATTGAGGGTAGCCTGGAAGAAAATTTCTTTGCCGTGAATTCCAATTCGGAGGTAGTTGATTTTGTTTCACGGAATCCTGATGCCCTTGGCATAATCAGCGTTAACTGGATAAGTGACAAGGATGATTCATTAAGCATGAGTTTCATCGACAAGGTTAACATAATAGCTGTATCCCAGGAGTTGTACGACGGAAACTTCTACAGACCCTACCAGGGATTCATCTATGACAAGTCCTATCCCTTTGTAAGAGAGATTTTATTTATCTCCCGCGAGACATTCGCCGGTCTGGGGACCGGCTTTATTCAGTTTGCAACAGCTGAACAGGGTCAAAGGATAGTACTTAAGTCGGGACTGGTGCCGGCAATGATGCCTATCCGGCTTGTACAGATAAAACAATAAAATAGAACTAATGCTTACAGATGAATATTAAGATGAAGGAAAGCATAACAATACAGGAAATATTAATCGATAAACAATAAACAGTAATTGACATCAAATAAGAAAGCTATGAAACGTTCAAAATTAAGTCCGGTTTTTTTGCTGGCAGTTCTGATCTCAGTTTCGCTTAACGGAAACCTTCAGGCACAGGACCTGAAAAGTGGGATACTGCTCACAAAGAGCGAGCAGTATGACAAAGCGGAGGAAGTATTTAAGCAATTGATTCAGAATGAGCCGTCAAATGCAAAGAATTATTTTTATTACGGTGAAAACTATCTTTTAAACTATTTTGCTGATACAATATCCAACTCCCTGGCTGTTGCTACCCAGGAAGCAAAGGCAATCTACCAGAAGGGTGTTGATGCCAACCCAGGTGAACCTCTTAATTATATAGGACTTGCAAAGGTTGCTCAGTATCTTGGCGACAATGCCACTGCCGAACAGATGAGGGAAAAGGCACAGAGTTTTCTTCTTCCTTACAAAAAAATCAAGAAGATGACTCCTCCCGCCCCTGAGTATGCCTTCATTCTTGCCAAAATCGGCGAATCATATATTAACGGGAATTTTGTGGATACCTCAAAGGCACTACCTCCGGTAAGGCATGCCCTTAAAATAGACCCTAAAAATCCGGATATATATCTTATTGCCGGCGATATCTATATGCTTGTCAATGATGGATCTGCCGCCATTAAAAATTACAATATGGCCCAGTATTACAATCCCGAATCACCAACGGCAAACATGAAGATCGGATATGTGTATGTAAGGGGAAGAGTACTTCAGCAGGCAATACCTTACTTTGAGGACGCCATAAACATCGATCCCTCCTATGCACCCGCATACCGCGAGTTGGGTCAGCTTTACTGGCTTGCACAAAGACTCGAGCTCTCAAAGGAGAACTATAAAAAATACCTTGACCTTACAGAAGGCAACATGCCCGCCAGAATAAAATATGTTAACTCGCTCTTCTATGCCAAGGATTACGAAGAGGTAATTTCGAATGTTGAAGAGATACTGAAGGTTGACCAGTCGAGGCTTTATATAAACCGTCTTGCAGGTTATTCAAGCTTTGAGAAGCAGAATCCCGATTATGACCAGGCTCTCAACTATATGGAGACTCTCTTCAAATCACTTGCTGCCGAACGTCTTCTTAAGAAAGACTATCACTACATGGCTAAAATCCTTCTTAAGAAATACCAGGATTATCCCGCAAAAGTTGATGAGCTTGCAAAGCTAAATACACAGCTCGAAAGGGACAAAGCCAGATACAACGCGGCTTCATCTGCCGAGAAGACAAAAACAAAAGCTGCACTCGATGAACTGACACAAAAGGTTGCCGCTCTCACTTCAGAGGTCAATGCCGCTGAAACACAGATCAACAGGGCTTTTGAAGCATTTGAAAAAGCTCTGACTTTCGACAGGAAACCAGGTGACACCTCACCCCTTACAGCATATGAAAAAGGTATTCTTAACGAGATTGCCATAGCCAACTACAACCTCAGAAGATATGAGGGAGCAGCAAAAGCATGGGCACGCCTTATTGATCCTGCTAAAGAAGACAACACACAGGAATACATGCAGGTAGGAAGGGCTTTCTATTCAGCCAGAAACTTTAAAAGTGCCGACTCCATCTTCAGCATTGTTACAAAGAATAATCCTGATTATCTTCCTGCACATGTATATATTGCCCGTTGCTATTCAGGAATGGATCCCGATACCAAAATGGGTCTCGCAAAACCCAAATTTGAAAAGATAATTGAAGTAGCCAGAAAAGACTCTGTCAAAAACGCAGCAGAGATGATGGAAGCCTTCACATACCTTGGTTACTATCACAGCACCAACGGCAATCCCAGTCTTGCCAGGAATTACTACAACAGGATGATCAACCTTAGCCCTGACAACAAGGAATACAAAATTCTCGGATACAACGGTATCGGTTCACTTGAGATGACTGCTGCAGGTAATGAGAAGACACTTGAAGGAAAGCTTTCAATACTTTCAAGGGCCTCTGAAGCCTATAACAGGGTACTCTCACTTGATCCTGCCAACCAGGCTGCAAAAAATTCTCTGGGATATGTACAGGACTATGCCGCATCTGTAAGAAAAGGTATCAACCCCAATGAGATCAAAGGAGTTATCAAGGATGCTGCAACCGGTGCCCCTATTGCCTACGCTTCTGTAAGGGTAAAAGATACTGCTGTTGAGAACCTTTCAAACCAAAGGGGTGAATATAAATTTGAGATTCCCGCAAGTTCTGAAACACTCATAATAAGTGCCAATGGCTATCAGTCCCAGGAAATACCTGTAACAAAATCGAGGGTTTACAATGTCTCACTTAATAAATAGCAGGTATTATATTTGATTTATAAATAAATTGAAACAGGTTTTTTAATGATTTAAAGTTTGTTAAAAACAAAGGAACAAGTTAAAATGCCAAAAAAAGATTTTAATTTTAAACCTTGTTGGAAAAAAACAATTGAAAATATATATTTGCAAATCGTAAAATCTTAAACCTAAACAAATAGTTAAAATGAGTAAACAAGGAAGTTCGTTCAAAGATGCGTTGCAAAACATTTTTGCAACAAGTGCTATTTTAATAGCTTTTGTGGTATCCTATTTATTGTTTGTCAATGTAATGGGAAATTCTGTAAATTTCGAGGGTGGTAACCCTGAAGGACATGCTCTGGAAGGTAACTATCTTGGTATCATCTACAAAGGTGGTTTTATCGTACCTGTTCTTATGACCTGCGTTCTTACCCTTATCATTTTTGTAATTGAAAGAATTATTACCCTTTCAAGAGCAAAAGGTAAAGGCAGATTAAATGTGTTTGTAAAAAAACTTCAGAATCTTCTTGCTGAGGACAAAATTGAAGAAGCTCTTGAGGCATGCGACAAGCAGAAAGGTTCACTTGCAAACGTTATGAAAGCCGGTCTTACCCGCTACCGTGATCTTCAGAAAGACAAGGAACTTGAGAAGGACCAGAAAATCCTTTCAATCCAGAAATCATTTGAAGAAGCTACAGCTCTCGAGCTCCCGATGCTGTCAAGAAACATGGTTATTTTCTCAACCCTTGCTTCAGTATCAGTGCTTATAGGTCTTATCGGTACGGTTCTAGGTATGATCCGTGCATTTGCTGCTCTTGCACAGTCAGGTGCTCCCGATGCTCTTGCTCTCTCACAGGGTATTTCTGAAGCCCTTGTTAACACAGCATTCGGTATTACAGGTTCCACACTCGCGATTCTTGCATTCAACTATTTCTCATCTACTATTGATGCATATACATTTAAAATTGATGAAGCAGGTTTTAGTCTGACCCAGAATTTTGCTGCCTCGTTGAAAAATGTGTAATAAAGAATCTTTGTGGTCTAAAATCACTTAAATAAGAAAAAGATGCCAAAGATTAAATTACCAACAAAGTCACCCCGGATCGACATGACGCCGATGGTTGATACCTTCGCTGTGATACTTATTTTCCTTCTTCTTACATCACAGATGAGATCACCCGAACCGACCAGTGTTGATATGCCCTTTTCAATATCAGAGACACCTACCCCTGATTTCAATTCGATGACCTTTCTTATTTCCACAGACGGAAAAGTATTCTTCAATGTTGACAACGGGCCTGATACCCTGTTGAAATTCAGAAGAGATATCCTCCAGGAAATGGGGAATCAGTATAACATCGAATTTACCGAGTCTGAACTTAGGATGTTTGAGAAGTATCCCTCCCCCATTGGTGTTCCAATGCAGCAAATGAAGGAGTTTCTCAATGCAGATATGTCCTCAAGGAAGAGCATGGAAGTAGGTATTCCAATTGATTCTACGGACAACCAGCTGGGAATGTGGATACTCTATTCCAGGCAGGTTAACCCCGCTGTCAAGGCCACTATAAAAGGTGACTCAAATACTGAGTTCCCTCATATTAAGAAGGTTCTTGACATACTTCAGGAGAAAAATGTAAACAGGTTCAACCTGATTACAAACCTTGAAGCGGTAAAAATAAACCTTGACGAAATACAACAGTAACATGGCAGAAATAATTCAACAGGAAAAAGGTGGAGGCGGGAAGAAGAAAGCGAAGAAGCTGCTCCCGCACATGGATATGACGCCTATGGTGGACCTTATGATGTTGCTGATAACATTCTTCATGCTTACCACTTCATTGAGCAAGTCAAAGATCATGGAAATAATGCTTCCGGAGAAAATAAGGGACCCGAATGCGGCTCCCCCAAAGATCTCAGCCAGCCGTACCCTTAACATCCTTCTGGGTCCTGATGACAAGATCTATTGGTACCCCGGTGGTGTTGATGCCGAGGACTATGAGAATCTACCTCCGGTAATCGAGACAGACTATAGTGCCGAAGGAATTCGTGCTCTTCTGCTTGACAGGAACACTACTCTTTTCAGAACGATCAATGACTTCGAACAGCAGGTCCTTGAAGGGAAAATACGTATTTCCCAGGACTCGGTAGCGGCTTCAATAAGCAAACTTAAAAGTGATGACGATACCGGGCCCATTGTGCTGATAAAAGCTTACGACAAAGCTGACTACGGAAACTTTGTTGATATCCTTGATGAAATGAACATTTGCGGAATTGCCCGCTATACATTTATGGATATCGCATGGTATGAAAGACAGATGGTGGAACGAGCAGCCGGATTACCAATAACACCGGCCACTGCCGCCAATTAACCCGTAAACCTTAAAAAAGATGGCAAATGATAATTTTAAAGCCCCTGCCTTTAACGAAATAGTTTTCGAGCAAAGGAATAAGGAGTACGGAGCTTACAAATTACGGAAGAAGTACAACCGTAATGTGATAATTGCAATGCTTATTTCAGTAATAATCTTCAGCACTGCAGTAATCACTCCATACCTGAATGCAAAGGCAGCGGAAAGAAACCAAACCGAACGTGAAGAGAGACAGGTAATTGTTGAGATGGAGAACCTTGATCAGCCCGCCGAGGCTGTAGCTCCACCTCCACCTCCACCTCCTCCTCCCTCAGATGTCGTTGCAACAACAAGATACGTCCCCCCCGTTGTTGTTGACTCTGTCAAGCCCGAAGAAGCTGTTCAGCTTATGACGGCCGACATGGCTATGTCAACAATAGAAGACAGGGATGTAAATGAGATTGTGGTGATTGAAGAGGTCCAGGAAGAAGTCCAGGAAGAAGAAGCTGAACCCGAACCATTTGTGGTTGTTGAAGAAATGCCTATGTTCCCCGGTGGTGATGTCGAGCTTCTGAAATTCATCAACGAACACACAAACTATCCTGAAGTTGCAAAGGAAAACAACATCCAGGGTAGGGTTATTGTAAGATTCTGTGTTACTGCAAAGGGTACCGTAAGCCAGGTTTCTGTGCTTAAAGGAGTTGACCCCGAGCTTGACGCTGAAGCTATGAGAGTTGTTGCGACACTTCCTCCTTTTAGGCCAGGTAGACAGGGCGGAAAACCGGTACCTGTATGGTACATGGTTCCTATTACCTTTACGCTTAAGTAATTCATTTTACTTTATATAAAAGGCCGGATCATTCGATCCGGCCTTTTTTGTTACTATTTCCTTATTTCCTTATTTCCCTGTTTCGCTTCTCAAAACCTTAAGGAAATCTTCAATATCCTCTTCTGTGGTATCCCAGCTTGTCATAAGCCTGTATTCTGACCTTGATTCATCCCAGGGATAAAAAAAGTATTTTCCCCTTATCCTTTCGGCTACTGCTGAAGGTATCATGACAAAGACTCCGTTTGACTGCACCTTTTGCACAATTCTGATACCCTCCGTCTGCTGAAGTCCCTTGGAAAGCACCTGTGCCATCCGGTTTGAATGCCCGGCACATCTCTTCCACAGATCGTCCCTGAAATATGCAATATACTGGGCCGAGATAAACCTCATCTTTGATGCAAGCTGCATACCCTGCTTCCGGATGTATTTAAAGTTATCCGAAAGACCCGGCCTGAGAAAACAGACAGCCTCTCCCATCATCATCCCGTTCTTGGTACCACCGAACGAAAGAATATCAACTCCTGAGTCGGTACTGACTTCCTTCAGTGACAAACCCAGTGATACTGCCGCATTGGCTATCCTGGCACCGTCCATATGCATATACAAACCTAGTCCGTGAACGTAATCAGCAATCTCCCTGATCTCCCCGGGGGTATAGACTGTTCCCATCTCAGTCGACTGCGAAACAGAAACCACTCCCGGTTGAGAATGATGCTCAAACCCAAACCCTTGCATAAAACCCTTTATGAGATCCACAGTGAGCTTGCCGTCAGGAGTGTCAACGGTTATTACCTTACAGCCACTGAATTTCTCCGGAGCTCCGCACTCATCCTGATGAAGGTGAGCTGTGGAAGCAGCTATCACTGAATTCCACGACCTTGTTACACCGGTTATGCCCAGGACATTGGCGGCAGTACCGGTAAATACAAAAAAAGCCTCGGTGTCACCACCCAGCTTCTCCCTGAAAAGCTCCCGGGCCTTTTCAGTATAGGGATCGGATCCGTAGCCAATGGTATGACCCGGATTGGCTGTTGCAAGTTCTTTGAGAATATCGGGATGGACACCCGAATTATTGTCACTTGCAAACCCCCGTTTGTTATTATTGATTTCCATAGAATATTTTTTGCGAATATACCTGTAGCCCTGGTGCCTTAAAAATCTTCTCCGGCTTTCCTTTTCATATTTTTTAAGTATTACTCTATCGGCCAGGGCTTACCCTGAAAACTGATTAACCCTCCTTTTTCGCCGACTTCCTTGCTAACCAGAGCATTACCAGTCCGAATACAAGCATCAGAATCCCCATCAGTATATTCACATTTATACCAAGCGATTTCTGATACATCAGGTTGTCAGTGTATTTTGTTACCACACCAAATACCGAAATAAGCACTCCGAGTATGGTGAACATTAAACCTATTGGGATCCTTATATCAACCATGATCTATCCTCCTACCAGAATAATATTGTTAATAAAACACATATAACTGAAACAATAACTGCCATTCCCACCGGCTTCTCATGCCATCTGAGTCCGGGTTCATCCTTAAGCCGTGGCGTAAGTGAATAAACAAGACCTTTCAGGTCCGAATCGGATTTCTGCTGCCGTGTCATAAGGCTCAGTCCGACAGTGGTAACCGTACTTACCGTAAAGGCTATTATAGCTGTCCAGAAGTTCTGTGCCATCTCAACAGGATAGGTATGAACAACTGCTATCCAGCCTCCTTTTACAAGGGTTGTGGCTCCTGCCGGAGCCGTGAGCCCGTGATGGACCAGAGCCATAAGAAAGCCCAGCAGAAGGCCTGTAAAGGCTGCATGACCAGTGCTTCTCTTCCAGAACATACCCAGGAAGATAACAGCAAACAGAGGAGCATTTATCATTGAAAAAATTGTCTGAAGGAAATCCATTATATTGCCAAATTTACTGGCGATATAGGCAGAGGCTATACTAAGCAGAACCCCTCCAACAGTGGCAACACGTCCTACATTAAGATAATGCTTCCCGTCAGCTTCCTCATCACCCGTCCTTTTACGTACATAACTCTGGTATATGTCGTATGTGAATACTGTATTGAATGCCGAAACATTTCCCGCCATACCCGACATAAATGAAGCCAGCAGGGCTGTGATACCCAGTCCAAGAACCCCTGCAGGCAGATATTGCTTAAGCAACATGATTATAGTATAGTCGTAAATGGGTGTCCCGGATGCATCAAGAGGCACTGAGAAGCCTTTTGAGGGATCATTCATCAGAACCACGGCAATGATACCCGGTATTATTATAAGAAAAGGGATGAACATCTTGGGGATGGCTCCTATCAGCGGCACCTTTCTGGCAGCTACAAGTGATTCAGCTGCAAATGCCCTCTGTACTATAAGAAAGTTGGTACACCAGTATCCAAAGGAAAGGACAAAACCCAGTCCAAACAGTATTCCGAACCACTCAACCCCCATGGGATTGGCTGCAGCCTCAGATGTATACTTCCATGTGGTGGTCATGGTATCAGCAGCAAACCCGTTGGCAGTGGCAACAGGCTCGAGCCCTGCCTTGAGCCCGCTCCATCCCCCCACATCCTTCAGACTTAAAAAGACAAGCGGCAGTAATCCGATTACAATTATGAAGAACTGCAGCACCTCATTGTATATTGCCGATGACAGTCCTCCAAGATATGTGTAGCCCAGAACAATAAGAGCAGATATCCAAAGACTCATATTGAAATCCCATCCAAGAACCTTTTCCATTAGGATGGCAAGGGCATACATGGAGATACCTGATGCCAGTACTGTCATTACAGCAAACAGGATGGCATTAAGGGCCCTGGTCTTTTCATCGTACCTCAGCTTAAGGAATTCCGGCACCGACCTTGCTTTTGAACCATAGTAGAATGGCATCATGAAAAGAGCAAGAAAAATCATGGCAGGTATGGCGCCAACCCAGTAGAAATGAGTTGTAAGCATCCCGTATTTCATTCCCGAACCGGTCATACCCATCACCTCAAGAGCCCCAAGGTTCGTCGAAATGAAAGCCAGACCTGCCACCCAGGCTGGCATCGATCTTCCGGCCTCCAGAAATGCATTGGCATTCTTCATGTACTTTCGAAGAAACCAGCCGATTCCCAGTACAAACAAAAAATAGATTATCATTATCAGATAATCGATCCAGCTTAACTCAAGTTTCATAGTTCAACCTGTTTTAATTTCTTTACTTAATGTATTCAGGAAGTGATCAGCTTTGACCTTCCGACCACATGGTTCTCAAAGAATAGTTAAAAATACATTTTAAGATCGGTTTTTTATTAACCTCCCTGTCAATTTATTTTATTTCCGCACTACTACATAAATACACAGGAAGATACTGCAGATATGCATCCGGTTACCGGGCGGTTTTTTGACCCGGCTGTTGTATTGAGGTAAAATAGTATATTTGCATAAACAGAAACTGTGACTACCAGGTATTTTATAAACATCTCATTTAAAGGCACTTTATACCATGGCTGGCAACTTCAGCCAAATGCTGTAACGGTTCAGGAAATCCTTGAAGATGTACTATCGCTTGTAACAGGAGAAAAGATACGGACCACAGGAGCTGGCAGAACGGATGCCGGAGTTCATGCAAGATCATTTTATGCTCATTTCGACTCATTGATTGATTCGCTTCACGAAGACAGGAAAGTTATCTACAGGCTTAACTCCCTGCTTCCCAAGGATATCTCAGTGAATTCCCTGTTCCGTGTCTTACCCGATGCACATGCCCGGTTCAGCGCCCTTTCCCGTACCTATTGCTACTATATTAGTCTCGCAAGGGATCCCTTTACTTTCGAATATTCCTGGCCTCTTTATCCCGTTCCCGATATACAGCTGATGAATGAAGCCTGCAGCCTGCTTCTTAGGTATAACGACTTTACCAGCTTTGCACGTCTGCATTCCGATGTAAAGACAAATATATGCAACGTAACAATGGCCTTCTGGGAAAGACATGGCAACAGAATGGTGTTAACAATTAAGGCCGACAGGTTTCTCAGGAACATGGTCAGGGCCATCACCGGCACAGCAGTGGATGTAGGAAGAGGAAGACTAAGTGTTGATGAATTTGAGGATATTATACTTGCCAGGGATCGCTGCCGCGCCGGTAAATCAGCTCCGGCCTCAGGTCTTTTTCTTGAAGACATTGAATATCCCGGCAATATATTTTTCCGGGAAAGCCAATAAAGCTTTCTGATCAGGGTAAATGGCAGGGTGTTGACTTAACTGTTCCATATTTCCCACGACCTTTCAGCCTGAGAAACCAGCATTTTAAGCCCGGTTATTATGCCACATCCCCTCTCCTGTCCTTTCGCCAGGAAAACAGTTATTTCGGGGTTATAAACCAGATCGAAAAGGGTATGGTGCGAATCAAGAAGGGAATAATCAATATCGGGAAAACTTTGAGTATCGGGATACATACCCAGTGGAGTTGTGTTTATGATAAGGCTTACCCTTTCAAGTAGTTCCCTGCTTATGTCTCCGTAGCTTATTATTCCTTCCCTCCTTTTCCTGGAAACAAGGAAATACCGTAAACCGGCCTGGCGAAGAACATGACAGACAGCTCTTGAGGCGCCGCCGGTTCCAAGGACCAGGACTTCGCACTCAGGAAGAGTAAGGAAAGAAGCTATTGAATCGCTTATACCCCTGATGTCGCTGTTGTAACCCGACAGTCGGGGCTTCCCTGCATCGCGGCTTATCTTAATTACATTGACGGCACCCACAGCTGCAGCTTCCGGATCCAGATAGTCAAGATAAGCCATTACGGACGTCTTGTAAGGAATGGTGACATTGAGGCCCTCAAGAAAGGGTTCGGAGTAGATCAGTCCAGGCAGTTGATCTATATTATCAAGGGGGAAATTAACATATGAACACCCCTCAATACCTTCCCTTTCAAACTTCCCTGAAAAGTATCCTGCAGAGAAGGAGTGTCCGAGGGGAAAGCCTGTCAATCCGAATTTTCTCATTTTTCCTTAGGGGTAATCCGATTCCTTATTAAGGCCTTA
>JAVEZD010000049.1:0-14110 GCA_034003165.1 Bacteroidales bacterium
GCAATACTTTTTCTTGATGAACCTACATCAGGGCTTTCTTCGAGGGACTCTGAGAATATTCTCGACCTCCTCAAGGAACTTGCCAGAAAAGGGAAACTGCTTTTTATTGTTATTCATCAGCCCTCGTCCGATATATTCAAGATGTTCGACAAGCTTATCATCATGGATACCGGAGGATACATGATATACAACGGGAATCCTGTTGAATCAATTGAATACTTCAAGAGAAAGATAGGACAGGCTAACTATAATGAAAGCGAATGCTATGCATGCGGCAACGTAAATCCCGAGCAGATCTTTAATATTGTAGAGACCCGGGTCTTCACCGAAAGCGGTAAACCGACTGAGACAAGAAGAATCTCTCCTGAGGACTGGAATAACCTCTATATATCTGAGAAAAAGGAGGAGAAAGCTGACACTATAAAAGAACTGCCGGAGATAAACTTCAGAACCCCCGGCAAACTAAAACAGCTGCTCATTTTCACCCAAAGGGATATCGTTTCTAAACTAGCTGATCTTCAGTATATTGTCATCACCCTGCTTGAAGCACCTGTGCTTGCCTTTTTCCTTGCATACCTCATCAGATATTTTGATATAAGCACAAGAAACGGAGGCTATACCCTTTACGACAACAGCAACCTGCCCGTTTATATTTTCATGTCGGTAATAGTTGCCATTTTCATGGGACTGACTGTCAGTGCAGAAGAGATTATCAAGGACAGGAAGATACTCAAAAGGGAAGCCTTTCTTAACCTTAGCTGGAACAGCTACCTTATGTCAAAAGTCTTTGTCCAGTTTGGGATTTCGGCCATCCAGGCCCTTTCATTCGTCCTGATAGGCAACGCTATAATCGGCATAAGGGAAATGACCTTTCAGTACTGGCTGGTGCTTTTCTCATGCTGGGCCTCTGCAAATATGCTTGGACTGGTGATATCTGACAGTTTCAAGGCTGTGGTTACCATTTATATACTCATCCCTTTCCTTGTTATACCGCAGATAATACTTAGCGGTGTTCTTGTAAAGTTTGAAAAGCTTAATCCGGCCATCTCCTCACCCGTGACCATCCCTGCCTATGGCGAAACGATCACAGCCAGATGGGGATACGAAGCCCTGGCTGTCAACCAGTTTGTCAACAACCGCTATGAACGGGGATTTTACCGATACGACAAAGCAATGAGCAAAGCCAGGTATAAGAAGGACTATTGGTATTCCGAGCTCAAAGGATATCTCGAATCAGTAATCACGTCCATCGAAAGGGATAACCGGGACGAGGAATTCAGGGATAAGCTTCTTGTCGTTTCAAACGAGATCAGAAAGGAGATGAGTATCCTTCCTGAAATTGAATTTCCTGAAGCTGACCTTCTTACTCCTGAACGTATCACAGCTGACGTTGCTGCCGGCGCCATAAACTGGCTCAACTCAGTAAGGGCTTACTACATCTCTTACTACAACAACGCCAATAACCAGAAAGATAAATTGATAACCAGGATGGAAGCTGAAGACAGGGAAGGTTTCCGGAAGCTCAGGGAAAACTATTACAACAAGTCCCTTGAAGAGTCTGTTCTGGCTAAAAATGAAGATCAGAAAACAATTGTATACAAAGGGGAAATCATCCAGAAACTTGAACCGGTCTTTATGGATCCTTCAGCCCCCTTCATCAGGGCTCACTTCTATGCTCCCCGGAAGAAGATCTTCGGAATGTTTGCCGGTACCTTTGCAGTGAATGTTGGAGTTATATGGTTTATGACAGCCATCCTGTATCTTGCCCTTTACTTCAGGGTTCTCAAGCGGATTCTCGATATGGTAGGGACGATTACCGGGAAGAAGACAAAACTTGTCGACTGACCCTGGCACAAAAAAGAAAGACCGCCGGAAAAAGACAGTCTCTCAGGTTAGTTTAGGATTGCCGGAAAACATTTGGCCGGCATTATATCTTTACTGGGCTACCTCGATCATCTTAAAAGGAACCCGGATAATGGATTCATAATCTTCTCCGGCTTCAAGCATGTCTTCATCATCCTCCTCATAATACCAGTTTACCTCAACACTGTTTTTAGCCTTATGAATGGCTTCAAGTTTCTTAAATACATCCAGTATGCACTTTGACGAACTTGTGTTGAAATACTCCAGCCTGATATTTACCACTGTTTTATCACGTGGTTCTTCCTTATAACTGTCAAGCCAGTCAACAAGCGGCTTGTAGAACTCAACGGAATTTTCAGGAATTGAACGTCCGCTGATTTCGAAAACACCTTCGGAAGCATTAAATTTTATTGTAGGTGTCTTGGGGGTTCCTTCGATAATGATCGGCTCCATATCAGTTTGATTTTAAATTTAATTCAGTTCTCTTCATCGACCATCAGATCAAGGTAAAAAAATGAATACCTGTCATCATATGGCCGGAAGGTGTATTCCAGTTTATTACCGGTCTTCCTGGCAATGTCAACAAGTCCAAGTCCGCCGCCTCCCTTTTCAGATATCCTCTGGTGATTGAGAATGAACTTGTACAGTTCCTTGATCTCCTCATGGGTCGACCTGTTAATTCTCATCAACTTCTCTTCGAGTTTACCGACGTCATTCGACAGGATGAAATTACCTGTTATTATATTGTATCCCCTATCGTTTCTTTTAAGGGCAATTATAGCGAATTTCTCAGATTCCTGTTCCGGGAAATCCCCGGGGACCTTATCGGCATGATGGTACAGATTCTGAAGACTTTCTACGAGCACATTATATACCCTTTTCCTGAGCTTTGGCTGTTCCTTTGCAACGGAAAGTTTTTCCTCAGCACTATCCAGAACATGGTTAATTACATCAGGATCAATATTACCCCTGTAATACAGAACCTGTGTGCCTTTAGCCTGATCTGTGAAATAAGTCTCTACATTAAAGCTCATTTAAGCTTCTGTTTGATGGGTCACTTTTTACGAAAACAAATATAATAAAAATATGAAGTTATCAAATTATAAGCTTCCTGAGTATGATAAGTGTTAAAAATACAGGTTCATTTTGACAACAATAGCCCTGACAGTGACGAATGGTTCATTTTAACCGTTTTCCCCGACATTTTTCCTGGAGCCTCTGTACATTTCATATTTAAGGTAAAGAACTTCAAGCTGTCCGTTAAAAAGCATATGTTTTTCCCTGGGTTTCAAACCTATGTGTTTAAGAGCTTCCCTATTGTGGGTTAAAAGCCATACCTCCCTTCCCGGGAAACCATGTTTGAGAGTGGTCCCCATTTTTCCGTAAAACAGGGCAGGGTCGCCGGTTATAATCCTTTCTTCATAAGGAGGATTAAGAAAGACAATACCTTCCTCTTCAGGCAGCTTCATCTCCATAAAGTCGTGCACCTCAACACCAACAACGTCTGCCAGTCCGGCAGCCTCAATATTCCTCCGTGCCGATTCCACTGCATCCTCTGATATATCACCTGCGCTTATTGATGCTGTTATTGGTGTAGCTGCCTGGTTCAGCCTTTCAGCTACAACTGAGAAAAGCTCTTCGTCAAAGTTTTTCCATCTCATGAAACCAAAGGATTTTCTGAACCTTCCCGGAGGTATCCTGCCGGCAAGAAGAGCAGCTTCCACGGAGATTGTTCCCGACCCGCACATAGGGTCTGAAAGTGGCACCGCACAATCCCATCCCGACATCATGATCATACCTGCTGCCAGAACCTCATTAAGAGGAGCCAGGCCCTGGTCAACCCTGTATCCTCTTTTATATAAAGGTATGCCCGATGAATCAAGACTGATGGTTACCCTGTTATGACTTATATGGAGGTTAATAAGGATGGCTGGGTCGGCATTGTCGACAGAGGGTCGAGATCCGCTAATATTTCTGAACCTGTCGGCGATAGCATCCTTAACTACAAGGGCAGCATATCCTGTATGCCTGAAAAGATCGGAATTGACAACCGGGACAACTGAAAAAGTATCATCCGGATTCAGATACTTCTCCCATGCTATTCCCGAAGCTCTCCTGTAAAGATCATCAGAAGACGAAATTGAAAACTCCGATATGGGCATTAATACCGACATGGCGGTCCTCGACCCGTAGTTTACCGCATAAAGGGTTTCAAGGTTAGCGCTGAAAACCACGGCCCGGTTACCCGTAACCGTATCCCTGGCTCCAAGTGATAAAAGCTCTTTTTCAAGTACCTTCTCCAGTCCGTATAGTGTCTTTGCAACAAGTTTCATTATAGTATATGAAATTTACAACACGCCTTTCAAGTTATCAGGATATCCCGGATAACACCTTTATAGCCCGTAAGGAGGGTATTGAAACACATTATCACTCCAAAATTATAAATGTATTCAGAGTCCGGTGCCGCTCTTCCTGCCTTCAAGAATATTGTTGTAGGCTGCAGGATCGGAGATGAGCTCCAGGGCTTTTTTAATTACTTTGTCATCCTCATTTACCAGTCTGAAATACTCGTTTGTCTGCCACATATTTGTAGCTACAACAGCTTTAAGTACAACCAGTATTTCTTTCTTTGATATATTAAACTGTTCATCGTCATACTTAACTCCTGCCTTCTCTCCTTCCTTAATAAAATCAGAAATGTCTTTCTCAGAAAAGGAGAATTTCTCTCTGAAATCGTCGAAATTTTTGTACTCTGAGGTGAGTCTGCTCCTGTTCTGGTCGAAGAATTCAAGAGCAAAGGAATTGATTACTCCACGTCTGACAAGGTTTCTGTAATAATCAGAATAGCCGGAAGTATCGACCGGGACAAAAACATCGGGCATGATTCCCCCGCCTCCATATACCGTCCGTTTCGACACCATGGTTTTAAAGCTCAGTGAATCCGGTATTGCTATGGTATCTCCTGTAAGTCCACTGTTCGACAGCCTGGTGTAGTAGTTCTCCATATACTTGTCATAACCTTCGTTATAGGGACTTTGAATAGAGCGTCCCGTAGGGGTATAGTACCTGGCAACGGTTAGTCTTATCATAGAGCCGTCAGTAAGATAATATCCATGCTGCACAAGGCCCTTCCCGAAGGTAGGCCGCCCTATGATTACCCCCCTGTCCCAGTCCTGCAGTGCTCCTGCTACAATCTCACTTGCCGAGGCTGAATTCTCATCAACAAGCACCACTATCCGTGCAGAGGCAAGGCTGCCTCCTCCGGCTGAATTATAATCCTGACGCGGGGTCTTCCTGCCCTCAAGGTAGACCATAAGCTTTTTGTCGGAAAAGAACTTCTCAAGCAGTGAGGTCGAGGCGGCCATTATACCTCCCCCGTTTCCACGGAGGTCAAGCACCAGGTTTTTCATCCTGCTTTTAATAAGGATTTCAATGGCATCTGTGAATTCACTGTCAGTGGTGATGGCAAACTTGTTAAGTCTTATATAACCGGTTTCCCTGTCGAGCATATATGCGGCATCAAGACTGTTTATAGGTATCCTGTCCCTGGTAAGTGTGAAATCCAGAATCCCTGCTTCTCCCTTGCGGAAGATACGGATGCTGACCTTCGTTCCCCTCGTTCCCATAAGCCTGGTTCTGACGCCGGCAGTAGAGATGCCTTTCCCTGCAACATTCTCCCCGTCAATTTCGATAATCCTGTCACCGGGACGCAGGCCTGCCTTTTCCGAGGGTCCACCTGCGATCGGCTCAACAACTATTATTGAGTCGTGCAGAAGGTTGAACTGGATACCAATCCCGTCAAAGTTACCGTTAAGAGGCTCATTCATCTCCTTTACATCTTTTGCAGAGATATAGACCGAATGCGGATCGAGGTTTTTAAGTATCTCAACAATTGCCTTCTCGGTAAGCTCGTCCATATTAACCGAATCAACATACCATGCATCGATAAGGCCAAAGGTCCGTCCAATCTTGAAAGTTCCTTCATTCAGAACCTGGGCATCTGCGGGCTCAAAACAGAACGATACTATTATAGCGATCAGGATTGATATCTTAATAAGTCTTGTTTTCATCAGTATATAATTTTTATTTTAATGGTCTGATGTAACCCACATGTCTGAAAATTTTATACATACGTGTTTGTGTCTGTAATACATGTGGGTTTCATCATAATATAATATTGATTTTAATGGTATGATGGAACCGCACATGTATTATAAAATTATCTTTAAAAGTGTTTGTGTTTGAATAACATGTTGGTTTCATCCGTATATATTTTATATTTTAATGGTCTGATGCAACCCACATGTCTGAAAATTATACACATAAGTATTTGTGTCTGGAATACATTTGGGTTTCATAGTGTTTACTTTTTCCCGGACCTAATTACAGATCCTCTGAATACTGTTTTACCTGCAGCCTGCCAATAAGGTAAGCCCGGATTATAATGTCTGAACCTTAGTTCCGCTTAAATATAATATAAACCAACAAATTCCGGCATCATTTGTTTACCGGCCCGGTTTACAGGGAGAGATTGCAACCTTATTATTAATGCCGGGGATATTATTCCCATTCGATTGTTGACGGCGGTTTGGAGCTTATATCGTAAACAATCCTGTTAATGCCACGTACCTTGTTTATTATCTCATTCGATACAGAAGCCAGAAAGTCGTATGGAAGTCTCGACCAGTCGGCAGTCATCCCGTCGGTCGATACAACGGCTCTGAGAACAGCAACATTCTCATAGGTTCTCTCATCACCCATCACTCCCACCGATCTCACCGGAAGGAGGATGACTCCTGCCTGCCAAACCGAATCATACAGTCCGTTCTTCTTAAGGCCTTCAATAAATATCTCATCAGCATCTTTAAGTATCTCCAGTCTCTCCCTGGTTATTTCACCCAGGAGCCTTATTGAGAGTCCCGGGCCCGGAAAGGGGTGTCTCTGAAGTATAGCTGAAGGCAGCCCAAGTGCTTCTCCAACACGCCTTACTTCATCTTTAAAAAGCAACCTGAGGGGTTCAACCACCCGAAGATGCATTTTTTCAGGAAGTCCTCCAACATTATGATGAGACTTGATGGTTGCTGAGGGTCCGTTAACAGATACCGATTCAATAACATCAGGATAAATGGTTCCCTGAGCAAGCCATCTGGCATCCTGTATCTTTCCGGCTTCATCATTAAACACATCTATAAAAACCCTGCCAATAATTTTTCTCTTTTCCTCCGGATCGCTTACTCCCTGAAGCTCATCCACGAAACGGTCTCCGGCATCCACACCCCTTATGTTGAGGCCAAGGCCCTTATATGAAGTCAGCACATTACTGAATTCATTTTTCCTCAGAAGGCCGTTGTCAACAAAGATGCAGTAAAGGTTTTGTCCAATGGCCCTGTGAAGCAACGAAGCTGCAACGGTTGAGTCGACACCGCCTGAAAGACCAAGTATTACTTTATCATTTCCTATTTTTTTCCTTAACTCCTCTACTGACGCTTCGACAAACGAATCAGGGGTCCATCCACGTGAACACCCGCATATTGAAACGGCAAAATTATGTATCATCTGCATTCCGTCTGTTGAGTGATACACTTCGGGATGAAACTGTATCCCCCACGTGTCTTCCCCCTCAATCCTGAATGCTGCAGCCTTCACATCCGAAGTCGAACCGGTGATCCTGTAATCAGCAGGAGTTTTTATTATGGTATCGCCGTGCGACATCCAGACTTGGGTTCCTTTCTTTACATCAGCAAACAGGAGGTCGTCGTTGTCGAGTTCAACAAGGTTTGCCCTCCCGTATTCGCGTGTGGCTGAAGCCCTTACCTCTCCTCCGGAATTCTGTACAAGGTATTGGGCTCCGTAGCAGATTCCCAGAATCGGGACACGGCCCTTCACCTTTGAGAGGTCAGGGGAAGGAGCATTGACATCCCTTACTGAAAAAGGGCTGCCCGACAATATAAGTCCTTTAAGGGTCTCATCAGGCTCAACAACAGTGTTGAAAGGATGGATCTCACAATAAACGTTCAGTTCACGTATTCTTCTGGCTATAAGCTGAGTGTACTGTGAACCGAAATCAAGGATAATAATTTTCTCGTGCAAGTTTCAGATAATTAAAAACGGACTCAAAGATAAAAAATCTTTCTTTATCCTGGGTTACAATCTATCTTTCCCGGCTCATAGGTTTTTCCATCGATTGCCGGATATGTCTCGGGGAAAATGGTCCTTGCCTCTTCAACCAGGGAGTCTGTCTTTCTGTAACGCGAAGAAAAATGTCCTATGATGAGTTGCTTCACACCAGCCTGGCTTGCCACAGTGGCGGCATCGTGGGTGGTCGAATGGCCTGTTTTAAGCGCCAGCTCTTTAAGTGAGGCATCAAAGGTAGCTTCGTGGTAAAGAAGGTCGGCTCCCCTGACGAAAGAAGGAAGCCGGCTGAAATATCTGGTATCGCTGCAGTAGGCATAGGATTGCGGTTCAGGTCCCGGAACACTTAGTTCCTCATTCTTTATCACCCTTCCTTTCTCATCAGTAAAATCAGCGCCTTTCTTAATAAGCGGAATGGATACCAAAGGAATGTTATATTTTTCTATGCATTCTTTTATTATCTTCCGTTCCCCCTGTTTCTCCCTGAAAAGATAGCCAAATGCCGGAACCCTGTGGTCAAGGGGAAATGAGGTGACAGTCAGATGCCTGTCGTCAAGGATAACCCGGGGATCATTACCACTTACCGGTGTGAAGGTGATCTCAAAGTTCAGGTTTATGTCAAAATCTGCCAGATGGCTCCTCAGCATGGCTGAGTAGTTCTCAGGGCCGTAAATATTAAGCGGGTTGACCCTGCCCATAAGGCTGAATGAAGAGAGTAGTCCATAGATCCCGAAGACATGGTCTCCATGGAGATGGGTTATGAAGATATGATTTATTCTGGTGAACTTAATCCTGTTCCGTCTCATCTGCATCTGGGTACCTTCCCCGCAGTCTATTAAAAACAACCGCTCATGTACATTGAGTACATGAGCGGAAGGAAATCTTTCTGAAGTGGGCAGGGCAGAACTACTACCAAGTATGGTCAGTGTCATCGGCAGGCCTGCTTTGCTTTCAGTTCATGATATCATTTTTTCGGCTTCAGCTACTGATGCTGTAATGGTAAGCACAGTATCGAGCTGGGAAATAGTAATAAGACGTTCAACAGCTTCGTTAAGTCCGCAGAGAACAAAGGTACCTCCGGCATTTTTACATAGCCTGTTGGCAACCAGTATTGCACTAAGCCCTGAAGAATCACAGTACTGACATTTTTCAAGATCAAGGATAATATTCTTTTCTCCTTTCCCTGAAACAAGCACAAGCTCAGACTTCAGTGCAGGGGCAATATGGGTATCCAGTTTCTCTGACCTGACCTGAATCAGAGTGCTGTTTTTCCTGTTCTCAATATTGAAATCCATAGTTAAAATTTTTGTTATATAAATTTAACTATTTTTTCTATTTCCGGCCAGCTTTATTTTCTTTTTCTTCCATTTCTTCTTTCAGAGCCGCAAGCTGGGTAATATCTCCAAGAGTTGTCTTCTCAGAACTTGACTTCTGCTTCTTCTGTGATTTTCTGGGAGTTTCAGCTTCCGGTTTCTTTGCAGACGTGTCGGCAACTGCCCTTTTCTCATCTTCAAAGACCCTGCTGTGAGATACAATGATTTTCTTGGCTGCCTTGTTAAATTCAATAACCTTGAACGGTAGTTTCTCTTCAATCTTTGCAACCATGCCGTCTTCCTTAACGAGATGTTTCGGTGTCACGAAGCCTTCAACCCCATAGGGAAGAGCTATGACGGCACCTTTGTCAAATACTTCAACAACAGTACCCTCGTGAACTGAATCAACGGTAAAGAGCGACTCAAACACATCCCATGGATTCTCTTCGAGTTGCTTGTGGCCGAGGCTCAACCTTCTGTTCTCCTTATCGATCTCCAGAACCACTACTTCTATCTCGGCATCAATGGATGTAAATTCAGCAGGATGTTTAATCTTTTTGGTCCACGACAGGTCGGAGATATGAATAAGTCCATCAACACCTTCCTCTATCTCAACAAAGACACCAAAGTTGGTGAAGTTTCTGACTCTGGCCATATGACGTGCACCTACAGCATATTTCTCATCAATATTCTGCCATGGATCGGGCTTGAGCTGCTTGATGCCAAGCGACATCTTTCTTTCAGTCCTGTCGAGTGTCAGAACAACAGCCTCAACCTCATCTCCAACCTTCAGGAACTCCTGGGCACTCCGGAGATGCTGCGACCACGACATCTCAGAAACATGAATCAGTCCTTCAACTCCCGGTGCTATCTCAACGAAGGCACCATAGTCGGCCATCACTACAACCTTGCCCTTAACCTTGTCTCCGATCTTGAGGTCGGGATCAACAGAATCCCATGGGTGTGAAGTAAGCTGTTTAAGACCCAGGGCAATCCTTTTCTTGTCATCATCAAAATCGAGGATAACAACATTCAGTTTCTGGTCGAGCTGAACAATTTCCTCAGGATGATTGACCCTGCCCCATGAAAGATCGGTGATATGAATAAGACCATCAACACCACCCAGGTCAATGAAGACTCCGTATGAAGTGATATTCTTGACAGTACCTTCGAGAACCTGACCTTTCTCAAGTTTGGCAATGATCTCTTTCTTCTGCTGCTCAAGCTCTGCCTCAATAAGAGCTTTATGTGAAACGACCACGTTCTTGAACTCCTGATTGATCTTGACAACCTTGAACTCCATGGTCTTGCCTACGTAAATATCATAATCCCTGATAGGCTTAACATCGATCTGTGAGCCGGGAAGGAATGCCTCAATGCCAAATACATCGACAATCATTCCACCCTTGGTACGGCACTTGATGTAACCGGTAATGATCTCATCATTCTCAAGAGATGCATTGACCCTGTCCCATGAATTTATTGCACGTGCCTTTTTATGTGACAGAAGCAGCTGTCCTTTTTTATCTTCCTGGCTTTCAACGTACACCTCAACGGTGTCACCAATCTTAAGCCCAGGATTATATCTGAATTCATTCAGACTGACAACTCCCTCCGACTTGTAACCTATGTTTATAACAACTTCCCTTGAATTCATCTGGATTACCGTACCGGTAACCACCTCGTCAACTGCAACAGTTGAAAGGGTCTTGTCGTAAAGTGCTTCATACTCCTTGTATCTGGAAGAGCTGTGAATCTCATCACTCTCAAAACTATCCCAGTCAAATTCTTCAGGTGTGGCCGGGGTAAAATGCTGTGCTCTGCTTACCGGCAGATCAAGATCATTGTCCTCCATCAGCCTGGCACCCGCTGCTCTTTTTACCTTTTTCTCGGGTAAGTCATAGTCTGAAGCGGTTATTTCTTTTTTTGCAGGCTCTTCAGCCTCATCCTCTGTAACCTCAGATACAGATGACGCTATTTCTTCAATAT
Organism: Bacteroidales bacterium; assembly: GCA_034003165.1. Taxonomy (GTDB): domain Bacteria; phylum Bacteroidota; class Bacteroidia; order Bacteroidales; family VadinHA17; genus LD21. The sequence goes on from JAVEZD010000049.1 coordinate 11,298, forward strand.
CATCATCTTCATCAATTATCTGGGCCACAGCCTTTTCCTTAAGGTCTTTTACCTTTGTTTTTTTTACGGGATTTTCATCCTCACTGATTGTTTCAACCTTCTTAACAGGTTTTTTCTTGCTTTCAGTCATGTGGTTAAATTAAATGTTCTTTAAATTAATAAGTTAGACATTATCTTGTTAAAAATCGGTTGCAAAGGTATGTTATTTTTTAATATTGTCATAATATTATATCGAAGATTTACATTAGGTTAATTGCCATCCGGGTAAGGTTTTTATGCCCGCGGATCCACCTCATTTTTGAAATTCACCCGTTATATTATCTTTGTAATGTATTTTTCATTCTTTTCAGGAAACTTTAGCAACTCATGAAGATAACTGTGATAGGAACAGGATATGTAGGCCTTGTGACAGGCACCTGTTTTTCAGAAAGTGGGGTTAACGTCGTCTGCGTGGACAATGATTATGAAAAGATCAGGCAGCTTAATGACGGCATCGTCCCTTTGTTTGAACCCGGACTGGAACCCATGGTAAAAAGGAACACTGAAAAGGGCAGACTTACCTTTACAACAGATGTTGCTGAGGGGATCAGGGACTCAGAGGTTATCTTCATTGCTGCAGGCACGCCTCCGGGAGAAGATGGTAGCGCCGATCTCAGTCATGTACTTAAGGTTTCAGCTGATATAGGAAGGAATCTCTTACACTATGTAGTTGTAGTAACAAAAAGTACCGTCCCGGTAGGTACCTCGGAAAAGATCCGGTCGGTAATAAAGGAAGAACTAAATAAAAGGAACATGGAGCCGGATTTTGATATGGCATCAAATCCTGAATTCCTTAAGGAAGGAGCTGCTGTAGAAGATTTTCTTCGTCCCGAAAGAATTGTTGTAGGTATCGACAACGAAAAAACGGGAGAGATAATGAAAAGGCTTTTCATGCCCTTCGTACTAAACAACCATCCCATACTGTTTATGGATATAGCATCGGCTGAAATAACAAAATATGCTGCAAATGCCATGCTGGCCACAAGGATTAGTTTTATTAACGAGATAGCCAACCTGTGCGAAATACTGGGCGCCGACATAAATCATGTCAGAAAAGGCATTGGCAGTGATTCCAGGATAGGTAGCAAATTCATCTATCCCGGTCCGGGCTACGGAGGCTCATGCTTCCCTAAAGATGTCAGAGCGATCATCAGAACGGCAGAAGACAACGGCTATGAGCTCAAGGTGGTGAAAGCCGTTGAAAAAGCCAATGAGTACCAGAAGGATGTCCTCTTCAACAAGATATCTTCTCACTTCGGCAACGACCTCTCCGGGAAGACAGTTGCTGTATGGGGCCTTTCATTCAAACCTAAGACAGACGATATAAGAGAATCTTCATCCATTCACCTTATAAGGAAACTCCTTGATGCGGGAGCCTCAGTGAAAGCATATGACCCTGCAGCCATGGAAGAGACAAGGAAGCAGATGGGAGATCTGATAACATTCACAGCCGATCACTATGAGACCGTTAAGAATGCCGATGCAGTGGTACTGATGACTGAATGGTCCGAGTTCCACCTGCCCGACTTCGGGCTGATGGCCACACTTATGAAAGGAAAGGTTCTTTTCGACGGCAGGAACATATACGATCCGGCGGAGATAAGGAAATCGGGCTTCGTCTACTACGGAATAGGAAGACGCTGACATATACTGCTACCGGCAATATTTTTAAAAACAACTAAAAAAGACCTATCATGAAAGGAATTATTCTGGCAGGGGGATCAGGAACAAGACTCCATCCGCTGACAAGCGTCATCTCAAAGCAGATCCTGCCTATCTATGATAAACCCATGATCTACTATCCCCTTTCCGTCCTTATGCTGGCCGGAATAAGAGATATACTGATAATATCAACCCCGAGGGACCTGCCCGGATTCCGCGAGCTCCTGGGGGACGGATCTTCACTGGGCATGAGGCTCAGCTACCTTATCCAGCCATCACCCGACGGTCTGGCTCAGGCATTTATTCTGGGAGAAGAATTCATAAACAACGAACCCGTATGTATGATCCTCGGCGATAACATCTTCTACGGCCATGGATTCAGCGGGGTGCTTCGCAGTACAGCCGCGCTCACACAGGGTGCATGCGTCTTCGGTTACTATGTCACTGATCCTGAACGTTACGGGGTGGTCGAATTTGACAGGAACAGAAGAGTTCTGAGTATTGAAGAAAAACCTGTCTCACCCAAATCAAACTATGCAGTAACCGGTCTGTATTTTTATGACTCTACTGTTTCAGAAAAAGCCCGTTCATTAAAACCCTCTCCCCGTGGCGAACTCGAGATAACCGACCTTAACAGATTATATCTTGAGGAAGGCAGCCTCGAGGTCAAATCCCTCGGCAGAGGCATGGCATGGCTTGATACGGGAACCTATGAAAGCCTGCTCCAGGCAGCCAACTTCTTCGCCACCCTCGAACAAAGACAGGGACTGAAGGCATCGTGTATTGAGGAGATAGCCTATCAGAACGGATTCATATCACGCGAACAGCTGCTAGCTCTCGCCGAACCAATAAAAAAAAGCCAGTACGGGCAATACCTTATCCGCATCTCAACGGATGAACCCGGAAACAACGAAGGAATAAACTAATAGACTATAATGAAACCCACATGTATTGCAGACACAAACACGTATGTAAATAATTTTCCGACATGTGGGTTCTCCCGCTTAGGCGGGACAGGCTATCAGACCATTAAAATAAAAATTATATACTGATGAAACCCACATGTATTTGAATACAAAAACACAATATTATAATAATCACCTGCATGTGGG
>JAVEZD010000050.1:0-4624 GCA_034003165.1 Bacteroidales bacterium
CTGTCGAAGAAATTTATCTGGTAGAAAGGAAGTCCATAGTTACCGAGCCCCGCATTTACAGGAGAATACCTGTCGGTTAGTCTGTAGCGGTTAAAGAGTGAGAAGGTTGTATCGAAAGGGATTACCACTTCTTCGGTCAGGTCGGCTGAGAGATTCCATTGCTTCAAAATCTTCTTCTTCACACTATCCTGTGGCTGCTGGGCATACAGGACAGTCGAAAGAAGCAATAGCAATGCTGTAAAAACCTTTCTCTTCATCAGCAGCAAATATAGGAAATAAAGAAAGAAAGCGAATACTATCCGCTGCAAAGCCAAGCTCTGCCGTTTTGATGGGTTCTTTCCTGATTGTCAGCGTTCGGCTGAAGTAATCATTTTATTTTCATCGCAGTCCTTAACCCCTGACAATCGCGGGGTCAGTCTACATTATCATTAAGGTAGGCATTGTTTTCCCTGAGTACCGGTTCCTTATCATCATCAGAGGAAAGGGTGAATTTTGACACCCTGCTGTCCTTCTGGCCATCATCCGACCCTATACTCATATTGCGCCTGATATATGCGGGCACGTCCTCGAAGGTGTCTATGTTCTCCTTCATGGTATTGTTACTTAGTCCCTCTTTTTTGAGGATGTTCTGCATATGTTTTACTTTTCTGAGGGTTGTTGCCGTTTTTTCCTTTTCCTCTTCTGCCTTTGCCTGTGCCGGCTTCCTTAATTCATTGATCTCTTCAACGTTTTCCAGGTTAAAGTCGAGTTCTCCCTGTAATTCGTCCTCAAGGCTGGTGATGATGGCCCCTGATGATCTGTCCCTTACACTGAATATAGGTTCATTTCTTTCCGGGATCATATGGGGTGGTACGGGGTTAACGGGCGACATCAGTTCAACCTTCTGGAGTTTCCTTGCTTTGCTTACCTGGAAGATATCGTTGGCTTCGAAACCTGTGGCTATGACTGTGACGCTGATGCTCTCTCCCAGGCTCTCATCCTGCGACAATCCCCTTATTATCAATGCATCTTCGGAAGCAGCCTCATACATATAGTCGGTTATCTCGCCCAGTTCGTCCATAGTAAGTTCATGTTCGCCTTTACCTGATGAGATATTTATAAGGATGCTTTTTGCACCTGTTATATCATTTGAATTAAGCAAGGGTGAACTGAGGGCATTTTCAATGGCTCTTACAGCCCTGTTCTCGCCTGATGCCGTACCCATACCCAAAAGGGCTACTCCCGAGTTCTTCATGACAGTCTCGACATCGGCAAAATCGACATTTATATACCCTGCAACTGTAATTATCTCGGCTATACCCTTTACGGCAACTGTAAGAATATCGTCGGCTTTGGAGAATGCTGATGATACTCCGAGATTGCCGTATATCTCCCTGAGCTTCTCATTATTAATAACAAGCAGTGAGTCAACAGCATCTTTAAGCTCTGTTATTCCGTCGATGGCGTACTTTATCCTTATTTTCCCCTCCGACTTAAAGGGGATAGTCACCACGGCAATGGTAAGAAGGCCGGCCTCCCTGCATGCCCTGGCAATCACCGGGATGGCTCCGGTACCTGTTCCTCCACCCATACCAGTGGTAAGAAAGACCATCCTGGTATTGCCCGAGATGGCATCCATCACTTCCCGTATGTTTTCCATGGCAGCATCCCGTCCGACCTCCGGCTTGCTGCCTGCGCCGCGTCCTTCGGTAATAGACTCGCCTATCTGAACCTTTACGGGTACAGGACTCTTTTCAAGAGCCTGGTGGTCGGTGTTACATACTATGAAGTTTACATCTTTTATGCCCTTGTCAAACATATGGTTGACGGCATTGTTACCACCACCCCCTATTCCGAGAACCTTGATAATGGACGATCTCTCTACCGGCAGATCAAAGTTCATAATATCTTCATTCATAATGATTTATTTTTAAAGTTACCGAACAGTAAACCAAAACAGCACAACCATACCTTACTTTCAGTTAATATTCTGATCTTCTATTTCAAAAATCTGTGCAACCATTACCTTAAGCCTGTCGGCAAAGGATATTCGTCCTTCTCCCTTTTCAGGGATCATGGTTTCCTCAGGTGTGGCTTTGCTACCTGTCTCTTCCTGTTTCATATCACTCTCCACTTTTTCAGCTGCAGCAGTTTTGGGTTTCACAACATACTCTTCCAGGGTACCGGCGTCAAATGTCTTCTTGTACATCTCCAGAAATTCGAATCCTTTCATGATGAGTCCGACACTGGTGGCATACATTGGTTGGTTTATCTCATTTCTACCTGAACCGGCAAGATGTTCATTAGGAAGTCCTATCCTTACATCCATGGCAGTCTTGAATTTCATAAGCTGCGGAAGGTGTTTAAGCATGGCACCGCCTCCGGTAATTACTATACCGGCAGCAAGTTTATCTGCATAACCCGAATTCTGGATCTCGAAATTCACTATATCAATTATCTCTTCCATCCTTGACTGGATAATATAGGCAAGGCTCTTGAAGGAGATCTCCTTGGGTTCTCTTCCACTGATACCCGGAATAGATACAACCTTGTCTTCAGGAGCGATATCTCCCAGTGCCGAACCATACTGTACCTTAAGCTGCTCAGCATAGCGTTGCAGGATGGAACAACCTTCCTTGATATCCTTTGTTACTACATTTCCGCCGAAAGGTATCACTGCAGTATGTCTTATTATGTTGTCGTAATAAACTGCAACGTCGGTGGTGCCGCCTCCTATATCAACAAGTACCACCCCTGCCTCCTTTTCATCCTCGGTCAGTACCGCCTCGGATGAAGCCAGAGGTTCGAGTATCAGGTCTTTGACTGTGAGGCCGGCCTTTTTTATACATTTTTCAATGTTTCTGGCCGCAGCTACCTGTCCTATGACAATATGGAAGTTGGCTTCAAGCCTCCGGCCACACATACCTATAGGATTCTTAACCCCCGTTTCACTGTCGACGATGAAGTTCTGTGGAATAACATGGATGATCTCCTCTCCGATATCGATATGTATCTTATGCATATCGTCGATCAGCTTGAAGACCTCTTCCTTGTTAATCTCATCTTCATGTGACTCGCGGGTTATATAACCGCGGTTTTTCATGCTCTTGATGTGTTGTCCGGCAATACCTACAAAGACCTCTGAGAACATTACTCCTGATCTCTTCTGAACATCCTCTACAGTGGTCTGGATGGCATTTACCGTCTCCTCGATATTAAGGACAACACCTCTTTTTACGCCCCTGGAAACAGCTTTGCTGAGTCCCAGAATCTCAATCTTTCCGTTACCGGTCATTTTTCCGACAATGGCCACGATCTTTGTTGTTCCAATGTCGATTGCTGCTACATACTGTTCCTTAGTGTTCATAGTAATGAATATGGTTGTTTCTAATTTCTTCTTCTGCAGACTATCTGGTCTTTGAATTCAATGTTTATGTGCGAATAATTGTTCCATCCTACCTCAGGCAGCACTTTTTCATAGAAGGCACTCAGGTTTCTGAACTTATCTTCCATATCTGCTGTAGTTCCAAAGTGAATTACATGATTGCCCACTCTTGGTATGAGATCAATCTCATCATAAGCATCAACATAGATCTGATCGATCTGTGCCGACCAGAAACTATCACTGTTTATATATTTTACAAGATGATATATATCCCTGAGTATTGTATTTTTAATGCTTGTATCGAAGATGCTTACTCCATCAAGCATCTTCCTGCTTATATTAACGTTGCCTCCCACTATATGCAGCCGTGGATTGTAAAGGTGCCTGCGGCGAATCACAACACCCTCTTCATCAACAAAAAAGTCACCGCCGCTACCGGGCATAACCCTCATAACAGGATTACGCTGTTCGGCAAAGACATTGAGCAACCCGTCAACAGACACATAAACTTCGGCGGTCTTCAGTTCCCTTAGTCCGTGAATCCTCTCTTCCATATCCGACATCATAAGGTCCTTAACAGGCATACCTGCGGGATCCTTCCCTTTGCTGTATACAAGGTTTGTTATTTCATTTTTTGTAACAAAAGTGAAGTCCGACGAATCAGCAAGGGTTATGTTAACACCGCTGCATGGCCTTGAGAATGAAGTAATGGCAAAATACACCGGTACCGCCATCAGATATAGCAGTGGAACAAAGCTCAGTATCCGGTATATTCTTCTCATCGTCCGCTATACATTTTCATTTTATCCTCAATAGGCTGAACCAGTCTGTCTATATCACCGGCTCCGATGGTAACAAGAACATCCACCGCCGACATATCCAGTTCAGGCATGATTTCATCCATTGAGAGTATTCTTTTGTTTTCCGATCTCATCTCATCGAAAATCAGTTGCGATGTAACACCCGGGATAGGTTTCTCCCTTGCCGGATATACAGGAAGCAGTATCGTTTCATCAAGATTGTCGAGTATGGAAGCAAAGCCCCTGAAATGATCGCGTGTGCGTGAATAGAGATGGGGCTGGAAAATGCCTGTAATCCTTCGTCCCGGAAAGTATTCCCTGACTGAAGTGACAAAGGCCCATATCTCCTCCGGATGATGGGCATAGTCATCAATATATGTAAGGCCGGCAGAGTCGAACCTTATATCGAATCTTCTTCTGACTCCCTGGAAGAGGGGCACCGATCTCCTTATCTCATCTA
>JAVEZD010000050.1:4724-14068 GCA_034003165.1 Bacteroidales bacterium
CCCTTTTCTGAAAAATAAAGAGCCAGGGCACTCATTCCAATACCACCTATTCCGACAAAATAAATGCCTTCCGTATGTTTGAAATCAATCATTTTCTTATAAGTTTCAACACCTCACCGGCTATTCTTACATCTGCATCCCTTTCAGCCAGTTTCTTAATATTTTCTGACAGTGTTCTCCTTTTCTCTCTGTCGGCCACCAGTTTAACGGCCTCTACTATAAGCCTTTTACCCACAAGACTGTCAGGTATCATTATTGCCGCCTCCCTGTCAGCCAGGGCTGCTGCATTTTTTGTCTGGTGATCCTCTGCAACATTTGACGATGGTACGAGTATGGCAGGCTTTCCCACGAGGCACAGTTCAGAAATGGTTCCTGCTCCTGCCCGCGACACAATAACATCGGCAGCTGCATAAGCCAGATCCATTCTGTCAACAAAGCCGTTTACCACAATATTCCCGCAGAAAGAAGATGAGACCACGCTTTTAACGTTTGTGTAGTAGTATTTGCCTGTCTGCCAAAGCCATTGGCAATCACAGTCTCTTAACACTTTTATGTTATCCGAGAGACAGTTGTTTATGCTTCCTGCTCCCAGCGATCCTCCGAGAACAAGGATCACAGGCAGGCTGTTGTCGAGGCCGAAATACTGAAGTGCTTCTTCCCTGAGTGACTCCAGATCATCAAAATTCTGGCGCACCGGGTTTCCTGTCTTTACAATTTTCTGTGAGGGGAAATATTTCTCCATACCCTCATAAGCAACACATATCACCGATGCCTTTTCAGAGAGCAGCTTATTTGTCACTCCCGCATAACTGTTCTGTTCCTGGATAAGTGTTGGGATGCCCATTCTTCCAGCCTGTCTTAGCACAGGTCCGCTGGCATAACCTCCGACTCCCACCACAACGTCGGGCTTAAATTCCTTTATTATCCTGCGTGCCATCGCAAGACTTTTAATAAGTCTTATAACAACACTGAAGTTTCTCATTAAATTTTTCCTGTTTATACCGGCAACAGGCAGGCCTATAATCCTGTAGCCGTGCGCAGGAATCTTCTCCATCTCCATCCTTCCTTCAGCTCCAACAAACAGGATATCGATGTCCGGATCTACCTTCTTAAGGGCATTTGCAATGGAGATGGCCGGAAAGATGTGTCCACCCGTCCCTCCTCCACTGATAATAATCCTGTCAGGTCGTTGCGGTTTCATATATCTTTTCTCCTTCATCGCTTATCTCATCATCCGGAAGTTCTTCCTTTTTGCTTCTTGCGTTAACCACCCTGCTCACGCTAAGTATTGCCCCTATTGAGAAACTCATCATCAGAACAGAGGTCCTGCCCCAGCTCACCATAGGCAGTGTCTGCCCGGTTACGGGGAACAGACCAACAGCAACCATCATGTTTATCATGGCCTGAACCACTATCATCACTATGAGTCCGAGTACCATAAAAGCAGGGAAGGCTGTCTCGCATTTCCTGGCTATCACTATCCCCCTGAAGAGCAGTATCATATATAGCATTATAAGAGGGAAGGCACCAAAAAGTAGTCCGTACTCCTCTATAATTATGGCAAAGATGAAGTCGGAGTTTGACTGCGGAAGCATGTTTCTCTGGGTGCTTTTCCCGGGAGCTTTTCCGAAGAGCCCCCCGGTTGAGATGGCTATCTTAGCCTGGTTTGACTGGTAATCGCCGTCGGGGTCAGGCTCTCCCGAAAAATAATTTTCTATCCTGTGCTTCCATACCTCCACCCTGTTTTCCTTCGATATCACAGAAAGCAGCATGGCAAAAAGAATCACCCCTGCCAATGCAATACCAATATAGGAAAGTAGAAATTTCATTGGTACTCTTCCAAGGAAGAGTATTATCATGCTTATCCCGAATACCATCACTGCCGTCGAAAGGTTTTCCGGCATGATAAGACCACAGATAAGGGCAACGGGAAGCATCAGATATTTGGAAACCACCCTGAAGTTGGTGAGTTCATTCTGGTATTTAGCAAGCGAACGCGCCAGGTACAGCACCAGTGCCACCTTGGCGACGTCTGAGGTCTGGAGCCTGAAGCCGGTGCCGGGGATCTCTATCCATCTTGTTGCCTCATTGACCCTCGATCCGACAAGGAAGGTGAGTATGAGCAGCCCAGCCGACAGTAGCAGAAAGAGTCCGGCCAGAGAGGAATAAATCCTGTAAGGAAGGTAGTGGACAACGACAATTATTACCAGACTGAGAAGCAGCATGAAGAACTGGCTTCTGAGGAAATAAGTTGTATTCCCTCCGTACTTTGTAAAGGCCAGACCGGCTGATGAACTATAAACGGCCAGCAGGGAATAGATCATAAAAACGGCTACCAGTGCCCAGATGACCCTGTCGCCCTTAAATGTCTTTATGAACCAGCCTTTATCCATTGTATTATATATCAGAGGTTACGGACAGCTGCCTTAAATTGCCTCCCCCGGTCCTCGTAGTTTTCAAAAAGGTCAAAACTGGCACAGGCCGGCGACAACAGTACTGTCTGCCCTTTCTTTGCCAGGTAGTATGAAGATCTTACAGCTTCTTCCATCGAAGTGGTTTCAACAATAGTGGGAACTTTGTCTGCAAAGGCCTCAATGATCTTGCGATTGTCCTTTCCCACACATACTATAGCTCTTACCTTCTGCCTTACAACCTTGAACAGCTCGGAGTAATCGTTCCCTTTGTCGACACCTCCCGCTATCCATACAACATCAGTCTCCATGCATTCGAGGGCATACCATGTGGAGTTGACATTTGTCCCCTTTGAATCGTTAATGAAGTGAATACCTGCCACAGAGATAACCGGTTCAAGACGGTGTTCCACACCCTGAAAATCGGCAAGGCTTTCCCTGATAATATCTTTCCGGATATTCAGGACCTGGCCGGCAATGGCCGCAGCCATCGAGTTAAAAACATTATGGCGGCCCTTTAGGGCCAGATCATGTATGGTCATAAGGTTAGTTTTATTTGGGTAAGCAATTATTATTTTCTCATCTTCTGCAAAAACACTCATCCCTTCACATGAAGAGTCTGAGAATGGAAGCCGGATCATTTTGAATTCCTGCCTGGTTAGTTCCGTCGTGATAATGGGATCGTCGGCCCAGTAAATGAAATAATCCGTTTCGCCCTGATTCCTGGTAACCCTGAATTTCGAATCCACATAATTCTGAAGGTTATAGCCATACCTGTCAAGATGATCGGGAGTAATATTCATAAGGATGGCTATATCGGCCCTGAAGTCATACATGCCGTCGAGCTGGAAGCTGCTCAGCTCGATAACGTAGTAGTCGTGGTCTCTTTCGGCCACAGCCATGGCAAAGCTGTTTCCCACATTACCCGTCATGGCAACATCTTTTCCGGCCTTATTGAGAATATGAAATATCATATTTGTAACTGTTGTCTTACCGTTACTACCGGTCACACATATTTTTTTACCTGAGGCATATCTTCCGGCAAACTCTATTTCGGAGATAACAGGTATACCCTTCCCCCTCAGGTTCTGTATCAGAGGGGTGCTTTCGGGAATCCCCGGACTTTTTATTACCTCATCAGCTGTCATTATCTCATCTGTACTGTGCTTACCCTCTTCCCACCTTATACCGTTACTGTCAAGGATATTTTTGTATTTATCCTTTACTTTGCCCATATCGGAAACGAACACTTCAAAGCCTTTTTTAAGCGCCAGCACAGCCGAACCTGTTCCACTCTCTCCTGCTCCCAATACCACAATCTTCTTCATCAGCTCATCTGATCTTAAGTGTAACTATACTTATCACTGCCAGGATGATTGTAACAATCCAGAACCTTGTGACAATCTTTGGTTCGGGGTATCCTTTTTTCTGGTAATGATGATGGAGAGGCGCCATGAGGAATATCCTCCGTCCTACTCCGTATTTTCTTTTTGTTCTTTTAAACCAGGCCACCTGGATGACCACTGAAAGGTTCTCGGCAAGGAAGATTCCGCAGAGAACAGGAATCAGCAGTTCTTTCCGGATTATTATGGCAAACACGGCAATTATCCCACCAAGAGCCAGACTCCCGGTGTCGCCCATAAACACCTGTGCCGGAAATGAGTTGTACCAGAGGAAACCTATTGTGGCTCCGATGAAGGCACTTGCATAGATAACCAGCTCAGCCGAGTCGGGTATGTACATGATATTCAGATAATCTGCGTATATCATGTTACTCGATACGTAGGCAAGAATGCCCAGGGCTGCACCTATGATGGCCGAAACACCTGTTGCCAGACCATCGAGTCCGTCTGTCAGGTTTGCCCCGTTGGAGACGGCAGTAACAATGAAGATGACCACTGTAACAAACACCAGCCATGTCCAGAATACCCTGTGTTCTTCAGGAATAAAGGCAACGAGCCACGCATAGTTAAACTCATTGTTCTTGACAAACGGGATGGTTGTCCGGGTCGACTTCCTCTCCGCAGTAACCTCGCCCTGAGAGACAGGCTGGTCATGAGGATCAAGGAGCTCTACCCTTTCGCGTGGTGAAAGTTCTGATAATGTTACCTTCTCAATTATGATTGCATCATCACTGAGAAATAAAGTGAGCCCGACAATAAGTCCGAGAACGATCTGACCGGCTATCTTAAACCGCCCGGCAAGTCCCTCCTTGTTCTTTTTAAATATCTTTATATAGTCGTCAACAAAACCTATAAACCCTAACCAAATGGTTGTCAACAACATAAGAATGACATACAGATTGTCGAGCCTTGCAAATAAAATTACCGGGATAACTATTGAAGCCAGAATAATGACACCTCCCATCGAAGGGGTTCCCTTCTTCTGATACTGACCTTCAAGTCCGAGATCCCTGACCACTTCACCTATCTGCTTCACCTGAAGATACCTTATTATTCTTTTGCCTATAAGAAGTGAAATGATAAGTGAGGTTATCACCGACAGGGCCGACCTGAATGAAATATACTGGAACATTCCGGCTCCGGGTATATTCAGTTCTTCAAGATATTGAAACAGATAGTAAAGCATTTGTCAACCGTTTATTGTTTAAGCTGAAGAGCAGCCTTAAGTTCTTCCCTGTCGTCAAAATGATGTTTCACGCCCTTTACATCCTGGTAGGTCTCATGTCCCTTCCCTGCCACGAGTATTATATCCCCGGTATTCGCAAGCATAACAGCAGTTTTTATAGCCTGCCGCCTGTCACTTATCCTGAGGGTTTTCTTCTTCATCTCAGGGGCAATACCACTTTCCATGTCATCCAGAATTTTCTCAGGGTCTTCTGTCCTGGGGTTATCCGATGTAAGAATAAGTCTGGTACTTCCTTCTGCAGATATGGAAGCCATTTTCGGACGTTTTGTTTTGTCACGGTCGCCGCCTGCCCCAACCACTGTAATAAGCTGTCTTCCCCCCTCCCTCATCTTGTTTATTGTTTCGATGACATTAAGAAGGGCATCAGGTGTATGGGCGTAGTCGACCAGTCCGGTTATTCCTGCAGGGGAGCTTACTGTTTCGAGTCTTCCCGGAACAGGTCTCAGGCTGCTTAGTACTTTAAGTATCTCTTCCCTGTCGCCTCCCAGAAGCTCTGAAGCGGCACATACGGCAAGCAGATTTGAGGCATTGAAGTCACCTATAAAGCGGGTCCAGACTTCTCTTTCCTGAACCTTCATAGCCATTCCCTCGAAGGTCTGTTCAACTATACCACCCCTGAAGTCAGCCATTCCCCTTATGGAATATGTGAAATGACGCCCTTTGCAGTTCTGGAGCATCACTTTCCCGTTTCTGTCGTCGTTATTGACCAGGGCAAAGGAGCTTTCAGGCAACAGATCGAAGAATCGTTTCTTTGCTTCAAGGTAGGCTGCAAAAGTCAAATGATAATCGAGGTGGTCGTGTGTAAGGTTGGTAAAGATTCCTCCTGCAAATTCAAGTCCGGCTATTCTCTTCTGGTGAATAGCATGTGAGCTCACCTCCATAAAAGCAAAATCACAGCCTGCTGCAGTCATCTCAGACATGATCCTGTTAAGCTGAACCGGATCAGGTGTCGTATGGGTTGCCTCAATCTCCCTTCCTGCAATATAGTTGCATACTGTTGAAAAAAGTCCGCATTTATATCCCAGTTCAGTAAACATCCTGTACAGCAATGTGGCAATTGTTGTTTTGCCATTGGTGCCTGTGACACCAACCAGCTTAAGCGACGAGGAAGGATTGTCATAGAAGTTTGAAGCTGCCATTCCCAGGGCCGCAGCTGAATCGTCAGTAATTATGCGGCATACATGGCTGCCGATACCGGAAGGCATCCTCTCACATATTACCGCCGCAGCACCGGCAGCCACAGCAGCCTGAATAAAATCGTGACCGTCGCTTGCTGTGCCTCTCACAGCAACAAAAAGTACTCCGGGGACAACCTTTCTTGAGTCAAACTCAATGTCTGAAATAAGTATGTTGTCATCTCCCGTTACCCCGATAACATTAACTCCCTTAAGTATATCCCTTACTCTTTTCATATTACATATTCAAATCAAGCGAAACGACACTGCCTTCACTTACCCTTGCGCCATGGGCGGGCGACTGGCGCAGAACCTTGCCGCGTCCCTTATATAGGACCCTTAATCCTGAATTCTCAAGAAGATATATTGCATCCCTGAGGCTCATGCCCCTGACATCGGGAACAAGTCCCTTCTTCATCTCCACACCGACAAGCCTGACCGTGTCGCCGCTCTCCCGTGTGGCAACCCATTCATCCTTCGACGTTCTTTTGTATTTAATATCAAAAGAAGAAAGGACCTCATCGATATCATTTCTGAAGCCATTGCCGGCCTCAGGTGCAGAAGCAATGCGATCTTCCTTATCCTCATCACTGAAGTCACGGTAGAAATTCGTGGCATATACCTTGTCTGCTATCTCCCTGAAGACGTTGCCGGCAACTATATTTCCGTAATAAACTCCGTTTGATGGTGCGTTGATTACAACAATGCATGAATAAAGGGGATTCTCCGCCGGGAAATATCCAACAAAAGAAGCCTGGTATGAAATAGCCGATCCCTGTCTGTAACCCCTGTTACCCTTTGCAATCTGGGCTGTTCCTGTTTTTCCGGCTATACGGTAGTGTGAGTTTCTCAGGTTTGTCGCAGTGCCTTCCTCCACCACCCCTTCCATCATCTTTCTTGCCTTGCTGATTGTCGACTTTGAGGCTATGGAGTTAATAATGACATGGGTTCCAAAGCTCTTCACCACCCTTCCGTTATGTAGAACCTCAGTAACAAAGCGTGGACGCATCATGCGGCCGTTGTTGGCTACGGCATTATAAAAGGTAAGTATCTGAAGCGGAGTCATCAATACCTCATAGCCATGAGACATCATTGGCAAAGACAAGCCCGACCAGAGTTTGTCTCCGGGATACCTTATAACCGGTGTTCCCTCTCCCTTAATCTGAAGATCAAGTTTCTGATTGAGCCTCATGGCATAGAGACGGTTCACAAAGTCCCTGGGGTTATCCTTGTAGTTCTCTGAAATAATCTTTGAGGTACCAACGTTTGATGATTTCTCAAATACTTCCTTCACTGTCATGCTGCCATAACCACCATCCCTGGTATCCCTTATGACCTTGTCGTAAAACCTTACCGTCCCATTGCCGGTATCGACGATATCACCTGTATCAACTACTCCATCCTCTATAGCTGCCATAAGAACCGGAAGCTTGAATGTTGATCCCGGTTCCGTACTTTCCCCAATGGCATAGTTATATGTCTCATGGTATTCTCCGTCGTTGCCGGTTTCCAGGTTAACAATAGCCCTGATGTCGCCGGTCTCCACCTCCATCAGCACTGCACATCCATGGTGTGCATTGTTTCTTTTCAACTGATCCATCAAAGCGCTTGTGGCGACATCCTGAAGATCAATATCTATTGTAGTTACTACATCATCACCATCCTGTGAGTTAACTGAATGCAGATCATTTACCCTTATCCAGTCACCTCCTGTAAGTCTCTGTTTAACCACTAGTCCGTTCTTCCCGGCAAGATTTTTATCGAACGAACCTTCGATACCGACAACAGTACCCTGATCAGCCTGGCTCAGGTAACCTATTGTTCGTGCTGCCAGGAGGTTATGCGGTAAAATCCTGCGATTTTCGGGCTCTACCACCATACCGCCCCTGTACTGACCTTCCCTGAAGATGGGAAGTTCCCTGATCTTCTGAAGAGTAGCATAGTCGACCCTTCTTTTTACAAGGAAATAGCGGTCTCCTCTTTGCCGGGCAGCTGTGATTACCGATTTCCATCCGGCAGCTGACCTCTCGCCGAGATATTTTGAAAGTCCGGCCGACAGGCCGTCTATACCATTTGACCATGTGGCTGCTGACATACCTGTACTTCTGGTATCCATATAGACGGTATAATAAGGGACAGAAGTAGCCAGAATCCTGCCATCGTGCGACAGGATGTCACCTCTGGCAGCGGGCTCTTCAACGGTCTGGTATATATACTTTTCACTCATATCCGACCATTTGCCTCTCTCTATGAATTGCAGAACCAGAATTCTCACCAGGATGGCAACAGCAAGAAGAGCAAACACGAAATAAACTATTCCGCTACGCCATACTATTTCATCCCTTACTGCCATATGCCTTTCAATTATTCAACAACCAGTTTATAAGGAGGAACTTTGAGTTCTTCGAGCCCCAGGCCTTTTTCCTTTACCAGACGAAATACTTCAGACTGCCGGCTTAGCTGAATAAGCTCAGCAGAGGTGGCAAGTGATTCAGCCCTCAGGTCTCTCACTTCCCTGCCAAGCCTGGCAAGCTCCCTTGTGATCTTCTCGGCATGAAACCTGTTGCCTATATATACCGCGGTTACAAGCGTCAGAAACAATATGAATCCGAAGTTTCTGAACAATATCCTGTCAGACACCATGCTGCCGCTGAGCAACTCCCTGAGATAGCTTCCGGTCTTCGACTGCCTCGTCTTTCCGGCTTTCCCTGATGTCCCTGTTCCCTTTGTCATATCTTTTCAGCAATCCTTAATCTGGCACTGCGCGACCTGTTGTTCCTCGCCAGCTCCTCTTCACCCGGAGTTATTCCTTTTTTTGAAATAAGACGGAAAGGAGTTATGAGGTTCCCGTAAAAATCCTTCTCTTCAATCCCTTCAAAATTCCCTGTCTTCATGAAGTTCTTAACAATACGGTCTTCAAGCGAATGGTATGTTATAACAACCAGGCGGCCCCCTGTTTTAAGTACATCCGGCACCTGCTCAAGCATCTCTTTCAGATAGTCCATCTCGTGGTTTACAGTTATCCGAAGCGCCTGAAACAATTTTGCGTAGAACTTATGATGCTGTCCGGGAGGTGCAAGAGCCCCCGTTGCCCTTGTGAGATCGTTCA
>JAVEZD010000051.1:0-6377 GCA_034003165.1 Bacteroidales bacterium
GTACTGTCGCCCATCACTGAATCAAACTTCGATGGTTCAAGGTTCCTGAAGTCTATACCGGCCTGTTTAACCATAACGGCAAGTTCACGGGTAGTAAGCACATAGTCAATGTCCTTGTAGCCGCTCGAATACATCTCAGGTCTGTCAGCCTCATATTTCTTGGCCGTACAGGGCATTATTGATACAGATACTATCTTCGAAGGATCGATATTCTTCTTTTTAGCAAAAAATGTCTTTGCCAGTGCACCGAACATCTGTTGCGGCGATTTGCAGGTCGAAAGGTTATTGAGGAGCTCGGGATACTTATGCTCGATAAACTTAATCCATCCCGGGGAACACGATGTGAACATAGGAAGGCTGATTCCGGGATCATTATCAACCAGAGCCTTTTTAAGTCGGGTAAGCAGTTCAGTACCTTCTTCCATAATGGTAAGGTCGGCACTGAAGTCGGTGTCGAGTACCGAATCAAAACCCAGCTGGCGAAGGGCAGTAACCATCTTTCCGGTAACCCTTTCACCCGGATCATAGCCGAGGTCCTCACCAAGGGCCACACGTACTGCAGGAGCAGTCTGAACCACCACATGCTTGTCGGGATCATAAATGGCATCCCACACATGATCGATATAGGTCTTTTCAACAAGGGCACCGGTAGGACAACGGTTTACGCACTGACCGCAGTTGGTGCAGACGACATGGCTCATCGGCTTGTCGTGGAAGGAAGAAATCTTCTGATGTGCTCCCTTGTTAGCAACGGCTATTGCCGATATATACTGCAGTTCCGAGCATGTTCTCACGCAACGCTGGCACCTTATGCATTTACTGTCGTCCTTGATAAAGGATGGCGATGACCTGTCGATCTGATACTTCTTCTCAACAGTAAGATCGAGGAAGACATGGTCGCCGAAAGCAAATTCGTTGGCAAGGGTCTGGAGTTCACAGTTCTGGTTCTTGTAACATTTGGTACAGTCCGACCTGTGTTCAGAGAGAAGCAACTCTACAATATGCTTCCTTGCATTTCTTACCTTGAGAGTGTTTGTATGAATCTCCATACCTTCCGAAACGGGCATCGCACAGGCAGCTATAAGGGTCCTTGCGCCTTTCTGTTCAACAACACAGACCCTGCAGTTACCCGCAACACAAAGGTCGGGATGGTTGCAGAGAGTCGGAATATTGATATTCAGAGTCTTGGCAGCAGCGAGCACAGTCATTCCTTCATTGACTGAGATCTGCTGGTCGTTTATTTTTAGATTTATCATAGTATCTGTTTTTGCATTAATTAGTAAATGATCTCTTCCCTGAAGTTCTCCACTATGGTCTTGAAGGCATTACCTACCGACTGACCAAGTCCGCATTTTGAGGCAACCTTCATGGTGTCGGCGAGCTTGACAAGTTCAACCAGGTAGGTTGATTTAACCTCGCCCTTTTTAACTTTCTCAACACCCATGAGAAGCTGCTGGCAGCCCACCCTGCAGGGTGTGCACTGGCCGCACGACTCCTCTGCAAAGAAATCGAGGTAATTATGAAGAACATTGTACATCGATCTTGAGCTGTTGAACAGCTTCATCGATCCACCCGTGGGAACTCCTTCAAAGCCTATTATCGTATCGGCAAACTTCTTCCTCGGAACACAGAAACCGGAGGCTCCTCCAACCTGGACAGCCTTTGTATCTCCGTCGCCGAATTCATCCACAAACTGCTTGACAGACATGCCAAGCTCAAGCTCGAAGATCCCCGGAGTGGGGGTATCACCCGATACCGAGAATACTTTTGATCCTCTTGAGTCCTTCGTTCCAAGCCTGGTATAAGCTTCAGGGCCATGCTTGATGATCATCATGGCTGTTACAAGAGTCTCAACATTGTTTATTGAAGTAGGCTTACCAAATACACCTGATTTTGTCGGGTAGGGAGGTTTGTTCCTGGGCTCTCCCCTTTCGCCCTGGATGGACTCGAACAGTGCACTTTCCTCTCCGCAGATGTAAGCTCCGCTTCCAAGCGCATATCTTATTCTGAAATCATATCCTATCCTGTCAATAAGCTTATGGAAATCTTCAAGTTCCTTAAGCAGCTGTGGAAGAAGGAAACGATATTCCCCCCTCAGATATACTATACCTTCCTTTGCCCCGATGGCTCTTGCAGCAATTGACATACCACCGTAAACCTTATAGGCAACCCTGTCGAGTATCTCCCTGTCCTTGAAGGTCCCGGGCTCTCCCTCATCTGCATTGCATACTATATACTTTTCAGGCTCCTTTTCGTCAGCAGTGAATTTCCATTTCATCCCTGTCGGGAAGCCTGCACCGCCACGGCCTTTGAGACCCGATTCAAGGACCTCATTTATTATCTCCGCTGGCGACATCCTGAACGCTTTTGTCAGAACTTCTTCGGGATCTACCTTTTCAAAAATAAGATCGACCTTATTTAATGTCTTGTTTTCCATAACGTTCATGATATTATTTCTTTTGCATGTAACTTTTGATTATTTCAACAACTTTCTCAGGCGTCAGCTCAGTATACGGCATCTCATTTATGAGTATTGCCGGGGCTTTGTGACACCAGCCAATACAGTTTGTTTCAACCAGACTGAAAAGCCTGTCATTGGTTGTCTCCCCAACCCTGATATTAAGCATATCCTCCAGGGTTTCAATAATCTCCGCCTTACCCTTCATTGAACATGTAATGGTCTTACAGACCCTTATTACATATTTCCCCCTGACCTGAGTGTCAAGAAAAGTATAAAATGAAGCTGTCCCGTAGACCTCAGCAGCCGAGATGTCCAATTCCCTGGCTACCTCAACCATAGCCTCATCTGTAAGGTAGTTATGCTTATCCACAATACCCTGGAGTATTGGCATAAGACTCTCCCTTGCGCGACCATGCTTGTCAGATAGTTCCTTAACAAGATTTCCTACTTGATACATTTTAAGTTGATTTTAGGTAATTAATAATTTTCCGGTTAAAATAATCTCATTTTTTAACCCTGCTGTGAAATTAATAACAATACTTTGTAAAAAAAACTTTCAAATATCATTGTTTGTTATTTAGAATAAAACTAAACTGCGCGCGATCCCCTGCTAACTGAATAACAGTAACCGGACCCTGCCATTTATGGCAATGAATCAGAGTCATTAAAAGTCTGTCATTACTCAGGGGCCTTCTTTTTAAGCACATTTTTATATTTTTGGGAAATTTTTCATGTATGGACCCGGCCGGTGAACTGAGCGGATTTATTCCGGAACACGACTTTTTTGCAGGCATTGATTCGGATGGCTGTGTCTTTGATTCAATGGAGGTAAAGCAGAAAGAGTTTTTTATTCCTTCAGCTCTGAGATACTTCAGTCTATTTCCTGTTTCAAAATATGTAAGGGAGACCTGGGAATTTATCAACCTGTATTCGTGTCACAGGGGACTCAACAGGTTTCATGCCCTTGTTAGGGTTTTCGGGTTATTGTCTGAACGCAGGGAAATAATTGAATCCGGATGCCCTCTTCCCGATACGGAAGACCTTAAAAAATGGATTGCATCGGAGACAAAACTGAGCAATTCCACCCTCAGGGCCTGGCATGAAAGGACCGGAGATTCCTCAACCGGCCTGATACTAGAATGGAGCGAACATGTAAATGCTGAAATAAACACCTGGCTTAAGAGTGTCCCTCCCTTTGACAATGCAAGAGAAGCCATTGAAAGGATCTCTTCATTTGCTGATACTGCTGTAATCTCGCAGACTCCTCTTGAGGCTCTTGTCAGGGAGTGGGATGAAAACGGCATAAGGCAGTTTGCCTCGCTTATAGCCGGACAGGAACACGGGACCAAAACAGAACACTTGGCACTCGCAGCAAAGAACAAATACCCTTCACACAGGATACTTATGATAGGAGATGCAGCGGGTGACCTTCAGGCTGCAAAAGATAACGGTGTATTGTTTTATCCGGTAGTTCCCGGCCGTGAAGTCATGTCATGGAAAAGGCTCCTTGAGGATGCTCTCGCGAGATTCATTGAAGGGAGCTATTCAGGCAGATACGAGGACAAACTCATAGCAGAATTCAGGAACAGCCTGCCATCAGAGCCTCACTGGCAATAAACTGTTATACTGACATTTCCGGAAGCAGAAAATAAAACTTACCATGCTTTATGACAGGGTCAGCGACAAAGAGTGTTTTTTTATCAATTAAATAATCCTATTTTTGTTACCGTCAAAAACATTAACGGTTAATATACATATTTAGATGAATAGTGAAGTAAACAAAAGAGCAGCCGACAACATACGCATACTGGCTATGTCGATGGTTGAAAAATCGAAATCAGGCCATCCCGGAGGAGCAATGGGCGGTGCTGATTTTATCCACGTTCTTTTTTCCGAATTTCTGAATTTCGATCCGTCAGATCCTTCATGGGTAAACCGTGACAGGTTTTTCCTCGATCCCGGTCATATGTCACCAATGCTTTATTCAATCCTTACCCTGACCGGACATTTTTCCACTGACGATCTGAAGAGCTTCAGGCAGTGGGAAAGTCCGACTCCCGGGCATCCCGAGCTCGACATCACCAGAGGAATCGAGAACACTTCGGGACCATTGGGCCAGGGTCATACCATGGCTGTCGGTGCAGCTATAGCAGAGCGTTTCCTGGCAGCCAGGTTCGGGGAGCTCTTCTCACACAAGACCTATGCTTTCATCTCCGACGGAGGTGTTCAGGAAGAAATCTCACAGGGAGCAGGCAGGCTCGCCGGACATCTGGGTCTGAATAACCTTATCATGTTTTACGACTCGAACGATATTCAGCTGTCGACCGAGACCAATGCCGTGACCAGTGAGGACACCGCAATGAAATATCGTGCATGGGGATGGGATGTCATATCAATCGACGGTAACGATCACGATCAGATAAGGGAAGCTCTTAAGAGCGCTAATGCTTCCGGTGAAAAGCCGACCCTTATAATAGGCAAAACAATAATGGGCAAGGGTCTTCTCGACAAAGACGGAAACGTATTTGAAAGAAAGACATCTACTCATGGGATGCCTGTAAGTGAAGCCGGTGGTTCTTTTGAGAAATCACTCGCTAACCTCGGAGCCGATCCTGCCGATCCTTTTGTTGTCTTCGACGATGTGAAGGAATACTACAAAGTGGCTCTTGACAAAAAGAAAGTGGCAGCTGCCTCCTGGAAGAAAAAGAAGGATGAGTGGGCAGCCGCAAATCCGGATCTTGATAAAAAACTTGCTTCTTTCTGGTCAGGCACCATGCCTGACATCGACTTCAGTGCAATACAGCAGAAAGAAGGATCAGCCACCAGAGCTGCTTCAGCCACAGTCCTTGGCGTACTTGCCAAAAGCATTGAAAACATGGTTGTAGCATCAGCCGACCTCTCAAACTCGGATAAGACTGACGGCTTCCTTAAAAACACCAAGGCCTTCAAGAAAGGTGATTTCTCAGGTGCCTTCCTTCAGATGGGAGTTGCAGAACTCACCATGGCCACAGTGATGAACGGGATGGCTCTTCACGGAGGTATTATTCCGGCTTGTGGAACCTTCTTCGTCTTCTCCGACTATATGAAACCTGCCGTTCGCCTCGCATGCCTTATGGAACTGCCGGTTGTATATATATGGACCCATGATGCCTTCCGTGTCGGTGAAGACGGACCAACCCACCAGCCGGTAGAACAGGAAGCCCAGATTCGTCTGATGGAGCATCTGAAAAACCACCATGGCAACAACAGCATGGTAGTACTCAGACCTTCCGACGGCATTGAGACATCAGTTGCCTGGAAGATAGCCCTTGAGAACAGAAAGACTCCGACAGCTCTAATCCTGTCGCGTCAGAATATAAAGGATCTTCCTTCTGAAAATGGCAACAGGTTCAATGATGCCCTTAAGGCTGAGAAAGGTGCCTACATAGTTGCCGACAGCAAGGGGAAACCTGAAGTGATACTGCTTGCAAGCGGTTCAGAAGTGGCAACCCTGGTCGAAGGCGCTGTTCTTCTTAAAAACGACAACATAAACTACAGAATAGTGGCTGCACCTTCTGAAGGTCTCTTCAGAAACCAGCCCGAAGAGTACCGCGAATCTGTGTTGCCATCCGGCGTACCTGTATTCGGGATGACTGCAGGACTTTCAGTTACGCTGCAGGGACTTGCCGGTCACAAATCAAAAATCTGGGGAGTCAACTCATTCGGTTATTCAGCTCCCTATAAGGTACTCGATGAAAAACTCGGATTTACAGCTGAGAATGTTTATCGCCAGGTGAAAGAACTTCTGGCTCAGTATAAAGGATAAACATTATGATCATTCGTGGAAGGCCGTCTCATCAACGGCCTTCTTTTTTTATCTCCCCCGCAGAGCCTTTTCCGTCCTTTTGGCACTGACTTTAATTTACTTATCTTTGCA
>JAVEZD010000051.1:6477-12626 GCA_034003165.1 Bacteroidales bacterium
ATATCTTCAAACGGCGTCCCGTCACGACTGAGATCCTGTTCAACGATCAAATATTTCATTCCGGCTGTTTCCCCGACGTCGAGTATCCTCCTGAAATCAATAATCCCCGCTCCCACAGGCGCAAAATCCCTGACACCGTCAGTTGTGTAATACGGCGGCTCATTTGTATACATGTCTTTCATATGGAAAATCTGAAACCATCCGGGATATCTCTTTATTATCTCAACCGGATCCTGTCCGGCCTTGGTGACCCAGAAGATATCGAGTTCCATGGTAACAAGATCCTTGTCGAGTTCTATCATAAATATATCAAAAAAGGGAACCTTGCCTTCAACCACGTCAAACTCAAAATTATGATTGTGGTATCCGAACTGAATGCCATGGTCCTTCATCACGGCACCTACCTGGTTCCAGTCGGCAGCCATCTTCTGATAGCTTGCCACGGTAGTTCTGGCCTCTTCAACAACCCATGGCTGAATACAGTATTTAACACCCAGCCTTGCATGATCCTCAGCCATCCTGGTGGCATTATCAAGGGTCACACCCTGGGCCTCGACCTGGGTATGACTACTTAGTATCTCCAGTCCGAGATCTCCGGCCAGCTTTTTAAACTCGGCAGGTTCATAACCGTAAAACTTACCTTCTGAATAGCCGGCAAGCTCTATATACCTGTAACCGGCATCTGATACCTGCCTGAGAGACCCAGGCACATCTTTATCCATGGCATCCCTGATTGTGTACAGCTGGAGGCCCAGCCCGAACGATTTGGGATCCCTGCCGCCGGCAAGCGCAGCAGTTTTGCATGAGTAATTAGATAAAAACAACATCCCCATTGTGCCGGAAGCTGTTAACCTTATAAAATCTCTTCTTGAATGTTTTGCTTTCATCCTGAGGCTGCTTTAGGTTAAAAATAGTGTTGTTTACGATATTAAAAATAATATAATTGTTTAATATCACGAAATTAAAGGATAGACTACCCTGGTATATTTCCCGTAAACGCCTCCGGTTTGTCGGCTGTTACCGGTATTTGCACTTATTTGATAATTTTGCATTGCACAAAAGAGTTATGAATAGAATCGTAAAAACAGCCGACGGCTCCGACACCATATTTGTCCCCGAGCTTGACGAACACTATCATTCGGTTTATGGTGCCATAAACGAATCTGAACACATCTTTATAAAGGCGGGACTTGATCAATGCAAGGCTGATCCGCTAAGGATCTTCGAAGCAGGTTTCGGAACCGGGTTGAACGCGTTTCTGACTCTTCTTCACAGTGAAGGTTCCGGAAAAAAGATACAGTATACCTCAATTGAAAAATACCCTCTTGATCCTGCTATTGTCAAATCACTGAACTATCCCCTTCTTTCAGGTGATGCCGGAAGCAACTTCTTCAATGCCATCCATGAGGCTCCATGGGAGAAGCAGTTCAATATAACAGGTGATTTCAGCCTTTTAAAGATAAAAGCCGACCTTACTGATTATATTCCGGATGGAGCCTACGACCTTATTTACTTCGATGCCTTTGGTCCCGGCAAACAACCCGAAATGTGGACTCCACAGATTTTTGACACCATAGCTTCAGTAACAGTAAAAGATGGGATATTTGTCACCTATTCAGCCAGGGGCGAAGTAAAAAGGAACCTGATAAGAACAGGATTCAAAGTCAGCTTACTGCCCGGTCCTCCGGGTAAAAGACAGTTTATCAGGGCAGTTAAATGTTGAAAAATAAATAAGCATACTGTTTTTTGCTGGTGGCAAAATACTATCTTTGCGTTTAAATTTAATTTAAATCTATTTCAAATGAAAATTAAGGGATTAATCACCTCAACAATTCTGTCTGCCTTAATACTTGGCTCATGTGGAGAAAGTTCCATTAAGAATGCAAAGATGCAAAACGGAAACGACTCCCTCTCCTATGCTTTTGGTATAGTTAACTACAATGGTCTTACCCAGGACAGCCTTGCTCTGAATCCGATCATCGTTGCCAGGGCAATGATTGATGGCCAGGATGGAAAACCTGAGATGTCAGACGAGATTGCCCGTAGTTATATTATGCTTTTTATGCAGGAAAGAGAGGCCCAGTTGATTGAGCAACAGGCTGAGCGCGATAGAGTTACTTATAAGGATTATATAGCTGAGAATGAAGCTTTCCTCGCAAAGAATAAAGAAAGAAGCGGAGTTTCAGTTACTCCCAGCGGACTTCAGTATGAAGTAATAACTATGGGAAACGGCCCCAAGCCTACTGAAGAAAACACTGTAAAGGTTCATTACGCAGGCACACTGATCGATGGTACCGAATTTGACTCATCTATAAAAAGGGACCAGCCTGCACAGTTCCCTCTTGCCGGAGTTATACCCGGCTGGATTGAAGGACTGCAGCTAATGCCCGTGGGTTCTAAATTCAAACTTTATCTTCCTGAGAACCTTGCTTACGGAGCAAGTGGTGCCGGAGAAACAATAAAACCTTTCTCGACACTTATATTCGAAGTTGAACTTCTTGATATAATTAAATAACATGAGAACAGCCGAGATCATTACTGCAAAAGGGACCATGAAGGTCAGCTTTTTTGAAGAAGATGCTCCGGGGACTGTTGGCAACTTTGTAAAACTTGCCAAAGATGGTTACTACGACGGACTTGCTTTTCACCGTGTGATACCCGACTTCGTTATTCAGGGTGGCTGTCCTTATTCCAGAAACCCGGAAGACCCCCGTACTGGCACCGGCGGTCCTGGCTACACAATCAACTGTGAACTTACAGGCTATAACCAGTATCACGACAGGGGTGTCCTTTCAATGGCTCACGCAGGAAGAAACACCGGAGGTTCCCAGTTCTTTATCTGCCACAGCAGGAAAAACACAAGCCATCTCGACAGACAACATACCTGTTTCGGGAAAGTGTTTGATGGACTCGAAGTTATCGACCTCATAGCACAGGGGGATAAGATTGAAAAAATAGTCATTCACGAAGAAAAAGACTGACGATGGCTTTTGAAATAACAGGTAAGGTAATAGATGTTGCTCCCGTAA
Source organism: Bacteroidales bacterium (assembly GCA_034003165.1). Lineage (GTDB taxonomy): Bacteria > Bacteroidota > Bacteroidia > Bacteroidales > VadinHA17 > LD21. The sequence goes on from JAVEZD010000051.1 coordinate 9,507, forward strand.
ACCAGGTCAGTGACAAATTCAAAAAACGTGAATTTGTCATTGAGAAGAAAGAGACGGGGGGATCTGCCATGTTCATCGATTATATCAAGTTCCAGCTTGTTCAGGACAAATGCGATCTGATAAACGAATCGTTCATAAACGAAGAAGTGAAGGTATGGTTTAACCTTAAAGGCAACAGATGGGAACGCGATGGGAAGGTTAACTACTTCACCAATCTTGATGCCTGGAAGATCGAGAAGATGTCAGCTGCTGTCAGGGACATTCCCATTCCCGGAGATATCCGTGATGAGGAATTCCCTCCCGAGCCCGATGATCTGAGTGATCTTCCGTTCTGAAAAAAGAAAACCCGGAAGAGACTACCTGACCATCCGGGATGATACCCAGGTAGTCAGGTTTTTCTGCTGAAGGCCTTATCCAGAAACAGTAAATGATATGCCGGTTAACAATCCCTTACTCGAAAATTGGAACACTCCCTTTGAAACACCTCCCTTTCATCTGATCACCCCGGGTCACTTCAGACCCGCTGCTGACATTGCCATAAGAGAGGCGCTTGAGGAGGCAGACATTATTGCACAGAACCCGGAACCTCCCACTTTCGAAAATACTGTTGCAGCACTGGACAGATCGGGTTACAGGCTTAACAGACTGGCGACCATACTTTTTAACCTGAACAGCGCCGAGACATCCAAAGAGATTCAGGAAGCAGCCAGGGAGCTATCCCCTTTGCTCACACGGTTGTCGAACGACATCACAATGAATAAAGATCTCTTTATTAGGATTAAAGCGGTCTATGAAGGGATGGACAAGGCCGGGCTTACAACTGAGCAGAAGATGCTTACCAGGAAAAAGTACAGAAGCTTTATGCTTGGCGGTGCCGGACTCGACGAAAAGGAAAAGGATCGGTTCAGGGCTCTTTCAGAAGAGCTGGCCGGACTAGCTCTGAAGTTTGAAGAGAATGTCCTTGAAGAGACCAACGCCTTTGAGCTTCACCTGACAAGCGAAGCTGAACTTGAGGGACTACCTCAGGGAATAAGGGAGGCGGCAGCAGCCGAAGCCATAAGAAGAGGCAAAGAAGGCTGGGTTTTCACCCTTAATGCCCCAAGCTATGTCCCCTTTATGCAGTACTCATTGAAAAGGGATCTGAGGGAAAAGATGTACAGAGCCTATAGCTCAAGGGCCTTTAATAACAACGAGAGGGATAACCGTAACCATATAAACACTATAATAAACCTGAGACTCGAAATGGCCCGGCTGCTTGGCTTCAACAGCTACGCTGAGATGACCCTTGGTGACAGAATGGCCGATTCAGTTGAAAAAGTAAACTCTTTCCTTGATGACCTCTACAAAGCTTCACTTCCGGCAGCGGAAAGAGACTTCTCCAATGTAAAAGAGTTTGCCCTTACTTCCGGCCTGACCGGCTTTTCCAGATGGGACTGGGCTTTCTATTCTGAAAAACTAAAAAAAGCACGCTACGATATCGACGATGAGATCCTAAGGCCCTACTTCAGCCTTGAGAGCGTAAGAGATGCCGTCTTCAGCCTTGCAGGGAAACTGTTTGGCCTCTCCTTTAAATCAAATAAATCAATACCTGTTTACCACAACGAAGTCAGCGCCTGGGAAGTATATGGTAAAAACGACAGATTCATGGCCATCCTTTTCCTCGACTTCCACCCCAGACCGGGAAAAAACGGAGGGGCCTGGATGACCAGTTACAGGGAACAGAGCATTCATAATGGTTCAGATATAAGACCTCTTGTGTCGCTTGTCACCAATTTCACCCGTCCCACATCATCCAGACCTTCACTTCTCACCTTCAGTGAGCTTACCACCTTACTTCATGAATTCGGACATGCCCTGCACGGAATGCTTTCAGACTGTACCTATGAGAGCATCTCCGGAACCAACGTAGCAAGAGACTTCGTTGAACTTCCTTCTCAGTTCATGGAAAACTGGGCTTTTGAAAATATATGGCTCGATTCATGGGCAAGTCATTACGAGACAGGGGAAAAGATTCCTCATGAGATAATTAAGAAGATACGCGACGCATCAACCTTTAACGAAGGATATGCCTGTCAGAGACAGCTTGGTTTTGGATTACTCGATATGGCCTATCACACAATAACTGAACCTTCAGACACCAGTCCTTCCGAATTTGAAATAACTGTTACGGCAAAGACCGACCCCTTCCAGCCAGTCGAAAACACCTGTTTCAGCACCGCTTTTACCCATATATTCGGAGGAGGTTATGCTGCAGGTTATTACGGATACAAATGGGCCGAGGTACTCGATGCCGATGCCTTCAGCTTCTTCAGGGAAAACGGGCTTTTTAACCCTGAGACAGCTGCCTCCTTCATGGAAAACATACTTGCAAAAGGAGGAAGTGATAATCCGATGAACCTTTATGTCAGATTCAGGGGCAGGGAACCTTCGCAGGATGCCTTCCTTGAACGAAGCGGTCTGAAGGTACCGGACGATCAGGATGAATGAATTATCTTTTATCAGACTGCAGTAGATATTAACACTTGGAACAAATATTAAAAACACTCATATGATTCTCTTTTTCGAAGGTCGCGGCAATAACTATTTTGCTGTCGACTCAGCAACAGTGCTTTCTCAGGAAGATAAAGACAAGCTTAGCTGGCTTTTCTCAGGTGCAAAGCCTCTGATACAGGAAAATATAGGCGGTACATTTGTCGGACCAAGAAAGGAGATGATAACTCCCTGGAGTACCAATGCCGTGGAGATAACACAGAACATGGCAATAAAAGGTATTGTTCGTATTGAGCTCTTTCATGCTGCAGGAAATGAAAAGCCTGGTCATGACCCTATGCTTCAGGCTGTCTACCATGGACTCGACCAGCATGTTTTCGCCATCGACCGAGTTCCTGAAGAGATTAAGCATATTGGGGACATACGGGAATACAACATAAAGGAAGGGCTGGCTCTCAGTGAAGAAGAAATAATCTATCTCGAGAACCTCTCAGCTTCACTCAATCGTAAGCTTACTGACAGTGAGGTCTTCGGATTTTCGCAGGTGAACTCCGAGCATTGCAGGCATAAGATCTTTAACGGCATCTTTGTAATTGACGGCAGGGAGATGGACTCGACCCTCTTCCAGCT
>JAVEZD010000051.1:12726-14045 GCA_034003165.1 Bacteroidales bacterium
ATTGATATGAGCAGGCTTCCTGTTGGTGACCCTACTCTCTCAGCAAGAGAGATAATAGGAAACGAATCACAGGAACGTATGGGCCTTGTTATTAACCAGGAAAACGTCGACTCCCTTGTCAGAATTGCAGAACGGGAAAGGGCTCCGATATATATCATCGGAGAAGTGACCGGAGACATGCAGTTTACCTTTGAAAACCCCGTCAATGGCGAAAAACCTGTCGACATATCCCTACCTTCCCTTCTCGGTAATCCGCCCAGGACTACCATGAATGATTCATCAGTACCTGCATCCTTTGCTGCACCGCTTTACAGCAACGAGAGTATTCACGAATACCTCGGGATGGTATTACAGATAGAAGAGGTGGCCTGTAAGGACTGGCTTACAAACAAGGTCGACAGGTCGGTAACGGGACGTCTGGCCAGACAACAGTGTGCCGGACCACTCCAGCTTCCCCTGAACGACCTTGGAGCCATCGCCCTCGACTACCGTGGGAAACACGGAATGGCAACCTCTATTGGACATGCACCGGCAGCAGGGCTTGCTGATCCGACAGCAGGATCGGTACTTTCCATAGCCGAGGCACTCACAAACATAATCTGGGCTCCACTTACAACAAAACTGAAGGGCGTATCCCTCTCTGCCAACTGGATGTGGCCCTGCAGAAATCCTGGGGAAGATGCCAGACTGTACAGGGCTGTGGAAGCGGCCAGCAATTTTGCAATCGGACTTGGAATAAATATTCCCACGGGAAAAGACAGCCTCTCCATGACACAGAAGTACGACGACGGCCTCGTCCTTTCTCCCGGAACACTTATTATTTCTGCTGCAGCCGAGGTTAGCGATGTCAGGAAGATCACCGGACCTGTTATTGTCAATGATCCCGATACAAGCCTGCTGTACATCGACATGAGCCGTGACAACCTGAAGACAGGCGGCAGCAGCCTGGCGCAGGTTCTCAACAGTGTTGGCACAGATGTGCCCATGGTAACAGATCCCGCCTACTTTGCTTCTGTCTTCAATGTCATTCAGAACCTTATAGAAGATGAAAAAATACTTGCCGGTCACGATATCTCAGCCGGAGGCATGCTGACCACCCTCCTCGAGATGTGTTTTGCCAATACTGATGGTGGCGCTGCCATAAACCTTTCGGGATTTGACGACCCCGATACGGTTAAGATACTGTTCAGCCAGAACCCCGGCATCATCATCCAGGTAAAAGACGAAGATGAGATAGCCGAAACCTTGCTCGACAACGGTATATCTTACCTCTCAATAGGACATCCTGTTTCTGAAAGAACTCTCTTTGTAAGAAATCT
>JAVEZD010000052.1:0-13945 GCA_034003165.1 Bacteroidales bacterium
AGGGATGATGTTCTTAAATTTCTTGAAGTCAGAAAAGGCAGTGCCTCACAGCCCGGCCAGGCCGCCACAGCAACCGCGGGTCCTCCCACAGATAAGACGAAACCTGCTGATACTACAGTCCCGACTGAAAAACCAGGAGATACGCGGTTAACTGTCACGGATGAGAAGAGTCTCAGGGATGTTACCGGAGGACCGGAGGATGTTATTGTTGAGATGGACAGGGTGCGAAGGATAATTGCCGATCATATGGTGATGTCGAAAAAAGTCTCTGCTCATGTGACCTCCTTCATAGATGCCGATGTAACACGGATAGTGACCTGGAGAAACAGTATAAAGGATAAGTTCCAGGCTACTGAAGGCCAAAAACTTACACTCACCCCCATCTTCATAGATGCTGCCGCCAGGGCATTATACGACTTCCCGATGATTAACGTATCAGTCGACGGCTACAAAATAATAATGAAGAAGAATATAAACATCGGGATGGCAACGGCCCTTCCCGATGGAAACCTTATTGTTCCGGTAATAAAGAATGCCAACGAAAAGAGTCTTACAGGACTTGCCAGAGCAGTCAACGACCTTGCATCACGGGCCAGAAGCAACAAACTGAAGCCTGAGGAGATAAGTGGCGGTACTTTCACTGTTACCAACTTCGGAAGCTATAACAACCTCTCCGGAACTCCGGTCATAAATCAGCCGCAGGTGGCAATACTGGGAACAGGTGCTGTGAGGAAGATGCCGGCTGTAATAGAAACTCCCGATGGAGACATGATTGGCATACGTCAAATAATGATACTGTCGCTCAGCTATGACCACAGGGTTATTGACGGTGCCCTTGCAGGAAAATTCCTTAACAGGATAAAAGAGATACTTGAGAACTACAACACTGATGAATTTCTTAAATACTCATAGCAAATACTTCCGGCAGGTTATCACTTATACTATAAACCGCGATTGCTGCAATAAATGCTGTGATGTGGGGTTAAGACAATAATAAGTAGACCATAATTCGGAGTGACGGTCACTTAAGCCAATAATTACCACCCCTGCCAATGGCTGGAACCGGAAATGATCTAAAAGGCCGTAACATATAATAATAGTGCAAGAAAAGTGACCTGAAAAGCCAGGGGTTTCACTTTTTTAGTAAATTTGATACCAAATCTCATTATTATGGGCAGACAGGTATCATTTCTAATCACTATGGGCTTTATGACACTGCTCATTTCCGCGCAGGAACCAGCCTCCCGGCAGGAAAGATTTCTGGAAGCGGAGTACTTCTTTTTGAATGAGGACTACAGTGATGCTCTTCCCGTTTACCTTCAGCTGCTTAATGAGATGCCTGAGAATGCGAACCTTGCATACCGTGCAGGGGCCTGTTATCTGAATATACCCGGAAAGAAGAATCTTGCTGTTGGCTATCTTGAGACTGCTGTCAGAAACATGTCGGCCAAGACAAAGGAAGGTTCGGTTCTGGAAATATACTCACCCTATGATGCTTTGTTTGAACTGGCAACAGCCTACAGGATAAACTATATGTTTGACAAGGCCAAAGAATCCTTTATAAGATATTCTGAAACACTGCTTTCTGACGACCGCGAGAATCTTGATTTCATAAAAAATGAGATAGCTGTCTGCGAAAACGCCAGGCTTCTTATGGATGATCCCGTTTCCTTCACTGAAGAAAATTTAGGATCTCCCATCAACACCACTGATTCTGAATTTAACCCCCTGATATCTGCAGATGGAAAGTCACTTGCCTTCATGACTTCTGAAAAGTTCTATGACGCCATTATGTTTTCACGTCTCGAAGAAGGGAAATGGACAGTGCCTCAGAATATTACATCCGATCTTATGTCTGACGGGGATTTCTATATCTCCTGCCTGTCGTCAGACGGCAGGCAGTTGTTTCTTTCCCGGGATGACAACTATAACAGCGATATTTTCTTAAGCAGTTTTGACGGAACCTCCTGGGGCAAACCCGTCAGACTTAACAGGAATATAAACACAAAATACTGGGAGTCGCATGCCTTTATCACTGAAGACGGTAACACTATGATCTTTGTCTCTGACAGGCCGGGAGGCTTCGGAGGCCTCGACCTGTACCTCTCAGGGAAAACGAATGGCGACTGGGGTGAGCCTGTCAACCTGGGCCCTGTAGTAAATACCCCTTTCAACGAGGACAGACCCTTCCTGGTGAACGGGGGTAGTATACTGTTCTTCAGTTCCCAGGGACATAAGAACATGGGGGGATATGATATCTTCCGCACTCTGCTTCAGCCCAACGGATTATGGAGCACTCCCCTCAACATCGGATATCCCCTTAATAATACTGAGGATAACTTCTTCTTCATGCCCTGCAAGGATGGGATGTCAGGATATTATTCAATATTCAGGGAGTTTGCCGGAGAAGGCAGGGAAGACATTTACAAAATCACATTTACAGAAAAATAGACCTACTCCGTGAGCAGTATTTAAAAAGTGTTATATTTGTTTAAATGATATTCTTCAGGGTGAAAACACACCGTCTGACATTATTGCTTCTGTCCCTGGTGATTTTCTCATTCTCCCTTGCTGCTCAGAGTAAAGGAGAAAAAAAGAAAATTTTCGCCAGGGCTGAGTCCCATTTCCTTTATGAGGAGTATGAACTTGCAAATCCCCTGTATCTGCTTCTCGACTCTCCGGAAAACCTGAATATTCTTTACAAGATTGGTACGAGTTACGTTAATATAGCCGGAGAAAAAGACAAGGCCATCCCCTACCTTCGGGCAGCTGTTGAAGACGCCGCCTATGATGCCAAGACCACTTCGTTCAGGGAAAAGAGAGCCCCTCTCGACGCCTGGTTCTACCTTGGCAAGGCTTATCTGATAAACAACAATACAGAAGATGCTCTGGAGACTCTTACCAGATTCAGGCAACTGGCTCAGGATGCCGAGGATAAGGGTGGAATGAAGAATGCGAAATATATCGATCAGCTTATCTCAGCCTGCCGGAATGCCATCGTGCTGGAAGATTCACCCCTTGATATCACGAAACAGGATCTGGGTCCCGACTTCAGCCAGGGATCCATAAACGACAATCCCGCTGTAAGCTTCGACGGCAATACAATTGCCTTTACTGAGCGCAGGGGTATAGTAAACGCTGTTTTCGTTGCACGAAAGGTAAACGGTCTCTGGGAAGCTCCTGTTGAGATAACCGGCACCATTGAAGCCGGAGAGGACTGTTCCTCCTGCTCACTAAACAGTGACGGTACCGAGCTCTTCCTCTATAAGAATGACGGATACGACGGGAATATCTTTTCATCAACCTTCACCGATGGCCAATGGACCCCTGTCAAAAAACTTAACCGGAACATAAACACACGTTTCTATGAATCGCACGCCGCTATCTCAGCCGACGGCAACACCCTGTACTTTACAAGCAACAGGGAAGGTGGCAGCGGGGAACTTGATATCTGGTATTCTGTAAGGGACTTTTCAGGTGACTGGGGACCGGCAGTTAACCTTGGACCTGAGGTTAACACCCCGTATAACGAAGACACTCCTTTCATAACCATAAGCGACTCACTTCTTTATTTCAGCTCCGAAGGCCATATGAACATGGGAGGCTACGATATCTTCGTAAGCAAACGCGAAGGCTCATCATGGACAGAACCCCGCAATATAGGATTTCCTGTCAACACCACCGATGATGACAAGTTCTTTCAGCCCTTCAACAACCACCTGAACGGATACTACTCCATGACCACTGACTACAAGCAGAAAGACATTTTCTATATCACCTTCAACAGCAATGTACTGAGTCAGTTCCCAGAAATAAGAGGTATATTCAGTGTAAAGGATACTGCCATCTTCTTTGACGACAGCTATGCTGTTCACCTGCTTGACAGGATGACCGGCGATACCCTCGATACAGCTTATCCCAACAGGATTACGGGACAGTATAACATGATTGTCAGGCCGGGAGACTTCAGACTTATTTATTCAGGCGAAGGATGTCTGAATACAATAATCGACACATCCGTGGTTGATACTCATCCCCCCAGGCTCATCACCTTAAATGTTGAGCTTGAAAAAGATCCTTCCTATGTGCCTGAATATGACAAGATAGACCTGTCAAAAATACCTGTAGTTGATGAGATAGACTCAAGCATTCTTATCCGCGACCTGCAGGTCAGCGATATCACCGAAAATGACGATCTGGATACAACAGTCCTTTACTATACCGTTCAGGTGATGGCGCTTTATAATCCTGTTGACATAAGCTACTTCAGGTATGTTTCCGACATAAAAGTACTGTATAACGAAAATGACAGGTTCTACAGATATACGACAGGTATCTTTATTAACAAGGATGAAGCCTATGCCCACAGGGATGAACTTATAAGAAAAGGATACCCTGATGATCTGTTCATTAAAAAAGTATCAAGGATACCCGGAGAAAGGCCTGTATTGAACCAGAGGTTTTTTACGGTTCAGCTGAAGGCAACCCGGACACCTGTCGACCGCAGAATCTTCAGAGCTTATGAGGGTGTCAGGGAAACGCGCGAAATAGACGGCCTGTATCATTATCTTTTCGGAAGGTATCCGACTATTGAAGAAGCAAAAGCTGTGCTGGAAAGGATTGAAGAGGAGGAATTCAGTGATGCTTTCGTGAGAGAGATTAACATACTGATAGACAAATAGCAACTCAGGCTTTTTGTTTATCCTGATTTAGATTTTTTTAGCCTGGCCTTTGATCAGGATACAGATATTTAGTTATTTAAACCTGTTATTACCATGAAACATCTCTACACCTACAGAAGGAGTATAGTGGTCGCCATTCTGTTAACGGGATTTGTTTCCCTATTCTCCCAGGAAACAGTTAAAACCGAGCTGATGAGATCCCTTCAGCAGGCCGATATTTCTTTTTATAATGATCAGGATTATGAAAAAGCAGCAACCCTGTATGAGCCTATTTATGAGGCCAGTCCTGACAATCATAACCTTGCAGCCAAACTGGGTATAAGCTACCTGAATATGGACGGCCGCAGAGAGAAGGCCCTTGAACTGCTGAAACTCGCATCAGAGAATATTGCCGTGGATGAAAAGGAATATAAGGAAAACGGGAATAAGGCTCCCGTTGACACATGGTTCTACCTGGCCATTGCCTATCACAGGAATGACAGCCTCGAGAAGGCTATTGCAACGTTCACCAGGGCAAAACAGAGCCTGACAGGAGATGATCCGGAAAAAGAAGAGTATATCGATCTGCAGATAAGAGACTGCAGGCATGCCATGGAGATGAAGAAACAACCCATGAGAGTACTGTCCGACCTCTTCGTTCCATGGCTCGAAAACTACCCGGGGGCCTGCAACCCGGTAATTGCCCGGAATGACTCTGTCTTCGTCTTTACTGTTAAACAGGCAGGCAAGACAAAAATCTACTGCTCATATAAGACAGAAGGAACCTGGGGACAGCCTTCAGATATCACTCCCCAGATAGGGGTTTATGACCGGCTCTATTCAAACTCGATAACAGGCAACGGCCGTATGCTAATACTTTTCATGGATGACGGCGATGACGGAAACCTTTATTACTCAGAGAGAAGCGATACTATCTGGACCCGGATAAAGAATGTGGGCAGGAATGTCAACTCCATCTACTGGGAAGCCCACGGCTTCATCACTCCCGACGGTAACACCATGTACTTTTCGAGCAACAGGCCCGGAGGACAGGGAGAACTGGATATCTGGACCGCTGAAAGAAATCCTGACGGTTCATGGAGGGTTCCGGATAACCTCGGAGGTATAGTCAACACTCCATATGACGAAGACACTCCTTACTTTGACACTGAAGAACAGTCTCTTATCTTCAGTTCAACGGGACATATAAGCATGGGCGACTTTGATATCTTCAGATCGACCAGAAGAGGCGGCGGCTGGACCCAGCCCGTGGGAATGCCCTATGCCTTCAACAATGTTGCAGCCAATACACACTTCATAACAAATCATAACGGTCCGGGCTTCATAGCCAGCCGCTATGACGAAAATACCCAGACCAGAAACATCTTTGCCCTGGTAGCTGTCAATCCAGCAGATGAGATTACAAAAGCATCAGGAATGATGACCCTGGGCGACGGTCTGGAGGTTGATCCGGCAAAAGCAGAACTGAAGGTGATCAATATAGCTGACGGTAAAGAGATGCTGTCGTTCGGGGTAAAACCTGACGGAAGCTTCAGCTTTGACATAAAACCGGGAGAATACCAGGTACTTGCAACCTACCCGGGCTACAATACCGACACGGTAGACCTGAGCCTTCCCCTGTACTTCATGGGCTCTTACCTTACCGTAAATCCTTCATTGCTGCCAGAGAAAGTATCATCAGGAGATTTCATCTCAATTCAGAATGTTCTGTTTGACTTTGACAGCTATTCTATCACTGAAGAAGCTTCAAGGAACCTTGAAGCCCTTAGAAGAATAATGGAAGGTCATCCTGAGCTCAAAGTAGAGGTTGCAGGTTACACTGATGCACTGGGAAGCACTGAATACAACAGGCGTCTTGCCGACCGCCGCGCCCAGGCTGTTATAGATTTCCTTTCATCTGCCGGAATTGAGTCGTCAAGATTCGTGAAAAAAGCCTTCGGCGAATCAAACTTTGCAGCTATAAATACCAATCCTGACGGAAGCGATAATCCGGAAGGCCGTCAGTTCAACAGGAGAGCCACCTTTGGCATAGTAAATCCGAATACCGGAGTAGTCATCAGAAAGGATGTTTATACCCCTGAACACCTGAGACTGCCTCATTCCATGAGATACAGCATCGTTCTTAAGAAAACCCCGGAGAGCCTGACCCCTGAATACTTTGAGGGAATGATAAGCAACGAAGCCCTTATCCTTCAAAGCATCAGAATCGATAATGACAACGTGTATGCCCTGGGCGTATTCTATAACATGGAAGATGCAGTGACTTATCTGACCTTCCTTAAGGAAAAAGGTATGAAGGATGCTTTCATAGTAAATCAGTACGACCTCGAGAACGGATCGGTTGAGCAGATATCAGCTGGAGAAACAGCTGCTGTTAAAATGCATAAGGTTTTTACAGTCCAGCTGAAGGCCACAAAGGCCAAACTGGATATACCTTCAGTCTTTCCGGGAATTGAGGGAGTAAGGGAAGTGTATTATCCTGACGGATTCTACAGGTACTACAAAGGTGAATTCAGGGCTTTTTCAGAAGCCAGAAAGGTTCATGCATCCATGGTTGAGATCTTTGACGATGCCTTCATCAAAGAGATTGAGGTTGAATAATTTATAAAAAAGAATATACGGGGATAATCTATGAGATATAAGGATATTATGCTCAGGGCCATTGAACCTGAAGACCTGGAGCTGCTTTACGAATGGGAGAACAATGGTGATTACTGGACCATTAGCAACACCATAACACCATTCTCAAAGTACACTCTTAAGAGATACATCAAAAACTCTCATAAAAGTATTTATGAGACGGGCCAGCTAAGGCTGATGATTGTCCATGCCGAAGACAAGGTGACTATCGGGACTATCGATATATTTGATTTTGATCCTTTTCACAGCAGGGCCGGACTGGGGATTCTCATAGCCAGGGAAGAGTACAGAAGAAAGGGACTGGCATCGATGGCACTTAAGTGCCTGGTGGACTACTGCTTTGACACCCTTCATCTGCATCAGCTTTACTGCAATATACTGGGTAATAACAGCGAAAGCATGGACCTTTTCAAAAAGGCCGGCTTTACTGAATCGAATGTTAAGAAAGACTGGATCAAGACAGCTTCAGGCTATCTTGACGAGCATTTCTTTCAGCTTATTAACGCTTAGGATTAGCAGCTCCGGTTACCGGGCTGCTGCCCTGGTATCCCTGTATTCGCCCCTGAAATAGGTGATCCCTGCCTGTTCATACCTCTGGCCAAGCACAGCAAGCCTGGCCAGGAAGTCTTCAAAATCCTTCTTAAGCATGGGCGACCATCCCGTTTCTGCTATGGCAAAAGCGCGCGGGAAAGCCATATATTCAAGATGCCCCTGATCAGCTATGTATTCGGTCCACAGGTTACCCTGAAAGCCAAGAATATACTTTGCCTCATCAGCGCTTAGTTCATCCGGAACCGGATCAAAGGAATAGACCTTTTCCAGCGGGACATATCCTCCTATCGACAGAGGTTCTCCCTCCGGCTCTTTCTGGTAATAATCGAGATAGGCATACTGTGTGGGTGTCATTATAACATTATGCTTCTGCCTGGCAGCCTCGATTCCTCCGGCAGTTCCTCTCCACGACATCACAGTGGCTTCAGGGGCAAGACCACCTTCGAGAATCTCGTCCCATCCTATTATCCTCTTTCCTTTTGAGATGAGGAACTTCTCCATCCTTGTTATGAAATAACTCTGAAGCTCAAGTTCATCCTCAAGACCTTCCTCTTTCATTCTCTTCTGGCATTCGGCACATTTTTCCCATCTTACTTTGGGAGCTTCATCACCACCTATATGAATATACTCACCCGGAAATAGTTCTGCCACCTCTGTCAGCACATCTTCAAGAAGTGTAAATGTTTCTTCCTTACCGGCACAAAAGATATCCTCAACTATTCCCCAACCGGTAAAGACTTCAAAGGGTCCTCCGGTACATGACAGCTCAGGATATGCGGCAAGAAGGGCCTGAGCATGGCCCGGCATCTCAATCTCAGGTATCACGGTTATGAACCGTTCCGAAGCATAGGCAACAACTTCCCTTATCTCATCCTGGGTATAGAAGCCGCCGTAGGGCTTCCCGTCAAAGACCTGTGGTTTGTTCCTTGCGTGCCCGACAAGGGTTTCCTTTCTGAAAGCCCCTGTTTCGGTAAGCTTCGGATATTTCCTTATTTCAATCCTCCACCCCTGATCATCAGTAAGATGCCAGTGAAATGAATTCATCTTATGGAGAGCAAGCATGTCTATATATTTCTTAACCGACTCAACACCGAAAAAATGGCGGCTTACATCCAGATGCATCCCCCTGTAGGAGAAGCGAGGTTCATCCCTGATCTCACATGCAGGCACATTCATACTTATGTTTTCAACCAGAGTTCCCGACTCTATTTCAGGCGGCAGCAACTGCCTTATCGTCTGGACACCATAAAACAGTCCTGCCGGTGTGGCAGCCTTTAGAATAATCTTTTTTGGGCTCACTGAGAGTGAGTAGCCTTCATCGGAGCTTACCGAAGTATCGATCTGAAGGAAAAGACTGCCCGAAACGGCGTCACTACCTTCCTCAGGCTTAAGCGACCAGCCTGTGACCGGGTTTATCATTGCGGCAATGAAACCGGCTGACAGCTCAGTCTGGCTGTCAAGCGGAGATACAATGATTTTGCTTTTTCCGGTAAAGGCAAAGCTGCCTTTCATCTCAACAAGTGAAACCGGAGTCGGTATTATTGCATAGGTATTGGGCTGCATGCTTTTTGAGCCGCTGCATCCGGTAACAGCCATGGTTACGGAAAATATCGCCATCAGAAAGGTTTTCATTTTGAAAGGTTTTTATCTCAGGTTTATAAAAGTAACACTCACTGCCAGAAGCTAAGAGGTGGCATAAGGGAGCCTTTCTTAGTTTATAAAGCAAGTTAAAGGATATAGTTTCTCATTCCTTCCCTCAAATATATTCCCTTTATGCTTCTGCTTCATCATTATAAAGATATAAACATTATGCAAAACCCGGAATTAAGAACCTTTGAATCAGGAAAAGACAATATCATCCGCCCCTGAGGCAAGCAATCCGCAGGCTGCTGAGATGTCGGCGCCCCTTGATTCACGGATGGAAGCTGATATTCCTGAAATCACAAGTTCGTGTTTGAAGCGGAGCATAGTACCGCGGGGAGAGGGTTGAAAAACATCGTTGCTCCCTCTGTGATAAGGAAGAAGGTTAACCCTAATACCCGACCCGGCAAGAAGTGATTTCAGCTCAGCAAGGTGAGCATCTGAATCGTTGACTCCTTCCATCATTACATAGGCTATGCTCAGACGTCTTTTTTTCTTTACAGGGAAATTACGTAGCAGATCAATAACAGATGCAAAGGGATATCTGTTTTCGACGGGTATCAGTTTTTTTCTTTCATTACTGAAGGGAGAGTGAAGGCTCAGTGTAAGGTTGCACTGTGTCTTAAGCAGAAAAGTCTCAATGGCAGGAGTGATCCCTACTGTGGAAACCGTTACTTTGGCCGATCCGAGAGCCAGTCCCCATTCAGCAGTGATTATCTCACAAGCCTTAAGCACATTATCAAGGTTGTCGAGGGGCTCTCCCATACCCATAAAAACAATATGTGTAACTCTTTCCGACTCAGGCAATCCGAGCACCTGACTTATTATCGAACGGACACTGAGGTTGCCATGGAAGCCATACTTTCCGGTCTCGCAGAAACTACAGCCCATACGGCACCCCGACTGTACGGATACACAAACGGTATTCCTTTTATCTCCGGGCATCCAGACAGTCTCGAAATAAAGCCCGTCATCATCACGGAACAGGTATTTGACACTGCGGTCGGATGACTTTTCAGATGAAAGGGGATAGAAAATGCCCGGTCGGCAATTCTCCTTAAGCTTATCAGCAAGCTTACGCGGGATGCCGGGAATCTCATCCAGATCATTTATTCTCTTCTTGTATACAGAGTTCGTGATTTTCAGAGCCTGCGTCAGACTGAACTGGTCCTCACCGGCGATACGAAGTATCTCGTGCGGGCTAAGGGTGCAAAGATCTGTTATCTTCATTTCCGGCACTATCTGTTTTTTTTGTTACCCGGGCCAGACAAAACTAATGCATGGCACTCATACAAAGTTAAACTCCTTCATCAGAAAAATAATCTGTAAAGGGACTATTAAGGCTTCCCTGAGAAAAAGAACTTCTTCAGGCTTAAAAAAACCAGGGCCGGTCACTTCATTCCTTAGTATGAAGGTCCGGCCCTGACGAATCATTATCTGCTTTAATAAGCAGTCTTAACAGTTTTTCAATTGGC
This sequence comes from Bacteroidales bacterium, assembly GCA_034003165.1. Taxonomy (GTDB): domain Bacteria; phylum Bacteroidota; class Bacteroidia; order Bacteroidales; family VadinHA17; genus LD21. The sequence continues at coordinate 10,991 of JAVEZD010000052.1, forward strand.
GATAAGGCCCCTGTTTACAAGAAGAGGTTCTATCTCAGGTTCACGACCCCGGAAATTGACATACATCTGCATGGCATCCATGGTACCGTCTTTCTCAAGGATGTTCCTGCGGAACGACTCTGCAGTGGTCCTGTCGAAGATACCATTTTCCTTAAAGGCCTCGAAGGCGTCGTTGTCAAGGACTGCCGCCCAGGTATAGCTGTAATAACCTGAGTCGTAACCATCAATTATATGAAGGAAATAAGTACTCCTGTAGCGCGACACTATCTCCGGGATGAGCCCGATTTTGGAGAGATAATCTTTTTCAAAGGACTGGACGTCGATGACGGCCGGTGCTTCAAGGGTATAGAAGGCCATATCGAGAAGTGAGGCAGCCAGAATTTCAACATTGGAAAAGCCCTGGTTGAAATATTTGCTGTTTCCTATCTTGTCGATAAGGGCCTGGGGAATAGGCTCTCCGGTCTGGTAATGACGGGCATAGTCTCTCATCAGTTCAGGCTGGGTTGCCCAGTGTTCCATTATCTGCGATGGCAGCTCAACAAAGTCCCAGGCTATATATGACATGTTATATGTCTTTTTGGAGAAGAGACCTTCAAGAGCGTGGCCGAATTCGTGAAAGAGGGTCTCGACCTCTTCCATGCTGAGAAGGGCGGGAAGTTCGCCTGAGGGACGGGTGAAGTTACAGACTACTGTAACAACGGGTGGAATGGTTTTTCCATCTTCAATATGGTGATCCCTGTAACCTCCGCACCATGCGCCCTGGCGTTTGCTGTCGCGGGGATGGAAATCGAGGTAGAGGATTCCGATATGTGATCCGTCAGCTTCCTTTACTTCATAAGCTTCGGCTTCAGGATGAGGAAGTGGAAGGCCTGCAACAGGTTCAAAGGTTATCCCATAAAGACGGTTAGCGCTTGTGAATACGCCCTCTCTTACATTCTCAAGTTTGAAATAAGGACGCAACTCATTGTCATCGAGATCGTACTTCTGCTTCCTCAGTTTCTCGGCATAATACCACCAGTCGGAGGGTTCAAGCTTAAAGTTACCACCTTCCCTGTTTATTATCTGCTGCATCTCCTTAACCTCGTTTTTGGCAACAGGGATAGCTTTATCCCAAAGATTGTTAAGAAGGTCGAATACATTCTCAGGAACCTCGGCCATCCTTGGTTCGAGGACGAGATGGGAATGGGTTTTATAGCCAAGGAGTTTTGCCCTTTCAGCTCTTAGTTTTACTATTTCTGCAAGTATTTTATTATTGTCGTATTCGTTGCCATTGTTTCCCCTGTTTGTATAGGCATTAAAGAGTTCCCTGCGGAGGTCCCTGTTTTCAGAATACTGCAGAAACGGAAAGATGCTGGGGCGTTGTGTTGTGAAGGCCCACTCCCCTTCCCTGCCTGCTGCTGTTGCTGTCTCGGCAGCTGCACCGACCAGTGATTCAGGAAGTCCGGCAAGGTCTTCCTTTCCAACAAAAAGATTATAGTCATTGGTTTCCTCCAGAACATTCTGGCTGAATTTGACTGTCAGGACAGAGAGTCTCTGGTTAAGGCTTCGGAGGGTATCCTGGTCTGTCTTGTTAAGGTTGGCTCCGAACCTCACAAACTCCTTATAAAGGTTTTCGAGGAGGAATTTCTGTTCAGGTGTGAGGTTTTCGCTCTCCTGGTTTTCGTATACATGTTTTATTTTCTGGAAGAGGCCGGGATTAAGGTAGATCTCATCTGAATATGAAGAGAGTTTTGGAGAAATCTCAACTTCGATATTCTGGAGGGAATCGTTTGTGTTGGCCGAAGTCTGGGCGAAGAAGACACTTGTTACTCTAGTCAGGAGTTTACCTGATTTGTCGAGGGCGGTGATGGTGTTTTCAAAGTTGGGGGTCTCCTTGTTTTCAACGATGGCTTCGATATCTTTTCTGCCTTCATCCATACCAATTTCAAAGGCAGGCATGTAGTGTTTAGCCTGTATCTTTTCAAAGGGAGGAACGTCAAAGGGAGTGTTGTATTCAGAGAAGAAGGGATTGCTTTTATCAATCACCTCCTGGTTTTTGCAGGAAGACAAAAGTATCCCGAACACTCCGGTAATCATCAGCATTTTAGTCAGATTTTTCACGTTACTAATAATTTAGGTTAATTAACGATCAGCATATTGTAATACAAAATAAACCTATATAAGGCTTGAAACCAAAGAAAGGTTCAATATTTTTTAAGAAAGATGTCAGATATGAGCCTGGGGCAGAAGCCAGGCCAGTACCGGCAGTCGTAAAAGGATGGCGGGGATAAGTGCTGATGGAAGGATTTGTTTGCATAGATAAATTATGGATGAATAATTGCTTGCAGGAACAGTATTTTATTATTTTTGTCGCGCATACGAAGGTCCGGAAGGAATAACAATGGTGATCGGCGGCTTCAGTTGTTATTTCGGCCAGGGTGAGGGCATGTTTCAGATGATGTCTGATGATTTAAGACAGTTCCGGAGCCGGTATTTTGAATTGCATTTTTGAATAAGGAGAGATGGCAGAGCGGTCGAATGCGGCGGTCTCGAAAACCGTTGTCCTGCTTCCGCGGGACCGGGGGTTCGAATCCCCCTCTCTCCGCAACCACGGATCAGTCCCGCAGTAAACTGCGGGATTTTTGTTTTTAAGCCAGCCGAGCCATGCTTGCATGTGCGAGGAGGGCTTAAAAACAAAAACCCAATGCGCTATGCGCATTGGGACTGATCCGTGGTTGCAGGATCCCCTCCAGGGATCACGCCCGAGCATAGCTCGGGCGTAATCCCGCCGGAGGGAAGGAAGAAGGCCGCAGGATCCCCTCCAGGGATCACGTTTTTTTGCAGAGCAAAAAAACGTGATCCCGCCGGAGGGAGAAAAAGAGTGAGAGCAAGAGCGAGAGCGAGTAGCTCGAGCGAACACTCTCGATCTTTTTTCTCACACTCACACTGTAAAAGCCGTGAGCCGTGAGCCATGAG
>JAVEZD010000053.1:0-9822 GCA_034003165.1 Bacteroidales bacterium
GGCTGCGGACATTGTGAATTTGCATGTCCTACCAAACCATTCAAGGCAATTTATGTTGATGGAAACCCCATTCATGCGGCAGCTCTGAAACCCGAGAATGAAGAGGCTGATATGGAGACTCCCGTTGAATTTCCTTTCTAGGCTATGTTGATATAGGGTTGAAAAAATCATGAAAACATGATTTTTATCTCTGTTTATTTTCTTAACATTCAGCTAATTTTGTTTGAGATACACGTTTGATTAATACATCGCCGTAATGAAATCATTATATATAGAGCATATTGGTATAGCTGTCACAGACCTTGAGAAGTCAATTGATCAGTATGAGAAGATATTTGGAGTAAAGTGCTACAAGACTGAGGAGGTTCCTGATCAGAAGGTCAGAACCGCTTTCTTCATGATAGATCGTACCAAGATTGAACTTCTCGAAACAACAGATGCTGAGGGACCTGTCGGTAAGTTTATAGGAAAGAAAGGTGAAGGCCTGCATCATATTGCAGTTGCCGTTGAAGATATTGAGGCTTCGCTGAGTTCGGCCCGGGACAATGGTCTCAGACTTATTGATCAGAGTCCCAGAAAGGGGGCAGATGGACTTGATATAGCCTTTTTGCATCCGGCCTCTGCCTCGGGAGTACTCATTGAGTTATGCCAGAACAAACAGCAACAGGTTAAATAAACCAGGGAGTAATGGATAGCCAGGACAAAGTAAGGCAGCTGATAGAACTGCGCGAGAAGGCACGCCAGGGAGGTGGTGATGCCAAAACGGAAGAACAGCATCAGAAAGGCAAATATTCTGCCAGGGAGAGGATAAACATGCTTCTTGACGAAGGCAGCTTTGAGGAATATGATATGTTCGTTACCCACAGGACAGAAGACTTTGGCCTTGGAAAAAAGAAATACCTTTCTGACGGAGTTGTCACAGGTCACGGTACCATTGACGGAAGAGTTGTTTTTGTCTTCGCTCAGGATTTCACTGTTTTTGGCGGCTCTCTGTCTGAGACCTTTGCCCAGAAGATTTGCAAGATCATGGATCAGGCCATGAAGGTCGGAGCCCCTGTTATCGGAATTAACGACAGCGGTGGGGCCAGGATACAGGAAGGAGTAAGGAGCCTTGCCGGATACGCAGAGATCTTTGAGAGAAATATCCTTGCATCGGGAGTTATCCCCCAGATATCTGCCGTTTTCGGACCCTGTGCCGGCGGGGCAGTTTATTCTCCTGCACTGACCGACTTCATCATAATGAGCGAGAAAAGCAGTTATATGTTTGTAACCGGACCAAAGGTAACAAAGACTGTTACCGGAGAAGAGATCTCTACTGCCAACCTGGGAGGTGCAGAGGTCCATGGTTCAAAATCGGGAGTTGCCCATTTTGTGGTTGATGAAGAAGAGGAAGGCCTTATGCTCATAAGGAAGCTCCTCAGCTATCTTCCCCAGAATAACCTTGAGGATCCTCCGCTGGCTGAATGTACTGATCCTATCGACAGGAGGGATGATGACCTTAATGGCATTATCCCCGAAAACCCTAACCATCCGTACGATGTAAAGGATGTTGTTTATAAAATAGTAGACAACAGCGAATTCCTTGAGGTTCATCAGGGATATGCCCGTAACATAGTCACAGGCTTTGCCAGGATGGGTGGTATGCCTGTCGGAATAGTGGCTAACCAGCCCTGTTTCCTCGCCGGAGTACTCGACATCGATGCTTCCAGAAAAGCAGCCCGTTTTGTGAGGTTCTGCGATGCCTTCAATGTTCCCGTTATTACTCTTGTCGATGTGCCCGGCTTCCTTCCGGGAAGCAACCAGGAATACGGAGGGATCATTATCCACGGGGCAAAACTTATGTTTGCCTATGGTGAAGCTACTGTGCCGAAGGTAACAGTGACTCTAAGAAAATCGTATGGAGGAGCTCATTGTGTCATGTCCTCAAAGCAACTCAGGGGGGACGTGAACTATGCCTGGCCCTCGGCAGAGATAGCCGTAATGGGACCGGCAGGTGCCGTTGAGATTCTGGAAGGCAGAAACCTGTCTGAGATCTCCGACCCTGAAGAAAAAGCACGGTATATTGCTGATAAAGAAGCCGAGTACAGGACCAGGTTTGCAAATCCTTATGAAGCAGCCCGGTTCGGCTATATAGATGATGTAATAGAACCCAGGAACACCCGCTTCAGGGTGATAAGAGCCCTGAGGACTATCGCCACAAAGAAAGATCCGGGACCAATGAAGAAACATGCCAATATCCCGCTATGATCGTTTATAGATGCTTTTTATAAGCGCTGCAGTTAATTTATGTTATTGAAAGAAGAATAAGAAAATGATACCCATTACTGCTATTACCGGATTTTCAGCCATCGACAGCGAAGCTGTTACTATAGTGATAACCGGAGTACTCATTGTATTCTTATCACTCCTTCTTATTTATCTTTTTTTCAGATATGTTCTGCCTCTGTTTCTGAGACTCTCAGCCAGGATAAATGCAAGGAAGACCGGGATAGGGGCAGGAACAGAACATGGGGAAATTTCAGGAGACGTAAATGCCGCTATTGCACTGGCCCTCTACCTCTATATGAATGAGATACACGACGAGGAGAGTAACGTTATAACTATCCGACGGGTGTCGCGAACCTATTCTCCCTGGAGTTCAAAGATATACAGCATGAGAAATTTAAGATGACAGGTGATGAAAAACTTTAAATTCACCATTAACGGTATAAGGTATGACGTGGATGTCCTTTCACTCGAAGGCAATATTGCCAGGATTGAGGTTAATGGAACATCTTATCAGGTCGAGATACACAAAGAGCTAAAGAAGGCCAAGACACCTGTCATTGTCAGGTCGCCAGTAAAAGAGCCTCAGAAGGACATTGAAAAACGATCGGGCGGTCCCAGAACCGAAGTCAGATCACCATTGCCCGGTATAATAACAGGCATCTTCGTTTCGCCGGGTGAGGAGGTAAGAAAAGGTCAGAAACTATTCTCACTTGAAGCTATGAAGATGGAGAATGAGATAAGCGCAGAGAGAGACGGGCTCATCGCTGCCGTCAGAGTCGTTAAGGGACAGACTGTACTTCAGGAGGAAGTTATTATAGAGATGAACTGAAAATATTATGGCACTCAGAAAGCTGTTAACTGTTCTTGGCATCATAGCGGTTCTATCAATCGCCTGCAGCTTCATAGATACAAAAGGTACCCAACAGCTGTCTGAAAGCAGTTTTACTCCCGGCCAAAGCACAGTACAGGAGTATGCTGCTTCCGGCGACCCGGATTCCGAAGCCGGAAAAGGTCTACGCAGGTTCTGGCAGTTCACGGGTTTCCGTAATGCCACATCAGGGCACTTTATAATGATACTGATAGGTTTGACCTTCATCTTTCTGGCTATCAGGTTTGAATATGAACCACTGTTGCTTATCCCTATCGGAGTGGGCATTCTGCTTGGCAACATTCCCTTTTTTCAGGATGGAGGAACAAACCTTCAGATAGGTGTATATCAAAAGGGGAGTGTTCTTAATTACCTGTATTTCGGAGTTCTTCAGGGAGTTTATCCTCCTCTTATCTTTCTGGGGCTCGGTGCCATGACGGATTTCTCTTCCCTTATCTCAAATCCAAGACTTATGCTTCTGGGTGCAGCGGCACAGGTCGGCATTTTCATAACCTTTCTGGGGGCACTTATGCTTGGTTTCTATCCACAGGAGGCCGGTGCCATAGGAATAATAGGAGGTGCTGACGGACCAACGGCCATCTTCCTGTCGTCGCGGCTGGCTAACGGAGTCAACATACTGCCTGACGGGACAACAGTTAAGAACCTTATAGGGCCGATAGCCATTGCAGCCTATTCATACATGGCACTGGTGCCGGTCATACAGCCCCCGGTTATGAGACTGCTGACCTCTCCGGCTGAAAGGCGCATAAGGATGAAACCACCAAGGGCAGTATCGAGAGTCGAAAAGATGATCTTTCCTGTTGTAGGAATGTTACTTACACTGTTTATTTCTCCTGGTGCCCTGCCTCTTCTCGGTATGTTCTTCTTCGGCAACCTACTAAGGGAGTCGGGAGTAACCAAAAGACTTGCTGAGACAGCACGTACCTCATTAATAGATATAGTGACAATACTTATAGGATTAACAGTAGGTGCGTCAACCCAGGCCGATGTCTTTCTTACTCACCAATCGGTTATGATTTTTGCGCTGGGCGCTTTTTCTTTTGTCATTGCAACAGCCGGGGGAATACTGTTTGCACGATTCATGAACCTATTCCTTTCACAAGATAACAGAATAAATCCACTGATCGGTGCTGCAGGAGTGTCAGCTGTACCCGACAGTGCAAGGGTGGTTCAGACCGAGGGTCTTAAGGCAGATCCTTCGAACCACCTCCTTATGCATGCCATGACACCAAATATCTCCGGAGTGATTGGTTCTGCCGTAGCTGCAGGAATACTCCTGGGATTTCTGAGCTGAGAAAGCCTGCCGTAGTGTAGCTAAAGTAAACAGGCTTGTTTTTTGATACTCATCCTTTATTAAAGCTAACCTGCACCGCAATGGAAAAGATGGTAGCTTATTCCGGCAATGCCGGTCCCACAGTCAGATCCGACTGTGAGATATCACTGGAGCTTACTGACAGAGGCGGTATTGTCACCACGATAAACTCCAGGGTACTCTCCCTTTACGGTGAATCCATAAGAGAACAATGTGCCGCATTGCTTGATTTCTTCGGAATCAGAAACTGCGTGCTTAAGGTCAACGACTCAGGAGCATTGCCCTTTGTAATTGCTGCCAGGACAGAGGCAGCTGTCAGGCAGATAATAAATACCGACAGGGAGTTTCTTCCTTCCTTTGACCGGAGTGTTTTCAGGGCGACAGCAAGGGACAGATTCAGGTTTGCAAGGCTGTATGTGCCAGGTAATACCCCGGCAATGATGATAAATGCCGGCCTGCACTCTGCCGACGGTGTCATTCTCGACCTTGAGGATTCTGTTGCCCCTTCACGAAAGGATGAGGCACGTATACTTGTAAGAAACGCACTCAGACAAATAGAATTCAGGGAAGCCGAGAGAATGGTGAGAATAAACCAGGGAAGCAGGGGACTTGAAGATCTGAGGTTTATTATCCCGCATCATGTCAACCTTGTTCTGATTCCAAAATGTGAAGATGCAGGAATAGTCAGGACTGTTGATGAAAGAATCAGAGATATACAAGCCTTGTCAGAAACCGGAGAAGTGGTTCATCTGATACCTATCATAGAAAGCGCCAGGGGTGTAGAGCAGGCCTTTGCTATTGCCACATCATCAGAAAATGTTGTGGCTCTGGCCATCGGACTCGAAGACTATACTGCCGACATAGGAGTGATGAGGAGCGTTGAAGGTACTGAGTCATTTTATGCCCGTACCAGGGTTGTTAATGCAGCCAAAGCTGCAGGTATACAGGCTCTCGATTCTGTTTTTTCTGATACGGGAGATGATGAGGGTCTTGCAAAGAGCGTTGCTGTTTCCAGATCTCTGGGTTTTGAGGGTATGGGTTGCATTCATCCCAGACAGATTGCTGCTGTTAAAGATGGTTTCGCTCCGTGCGAAGCTGAGATTGAAAAGGCAATGAAGATAGTAACCGCCTATGATGAGGCCGAAAGGAAAGGCCTGGGAGTAGTTGCACTGGGCACTAAAATGATTGATCCGCCAGTAGCGGCAAGAGCATTAAGGGTAATCGATCTGGCTGTAAAGCTGGGACTGATTCCCCGTGACTGGATGAAGAACAGGAAGGAAACAATAACCAACTAATCCCTTGCGAAATGGCTGCAGAAACAGTTCTGAATAACGCCGGGAGGGAGGTCCCCCTTACTATAAACGGGAAACCTGCCATCCCTTTTCAGGGAGTCGGAAAATACAGGCCTTCCGGAAGAAAATACTCTCCTCCGCTACCTTCGGCTATTGACTACCCCTCTGACGGGAACAAAGTAGTATCCACCCTTGAAGAAGCTCTTGGATTATGCGGCATTCGTGATGGTATGACCATCTCGACACATCACCATCTTCGCGATGGTGACCTTGTTGGAAATATGGTGTTTCAGGCTGCTTCGGACCTGGGAGTAAAAGACCTGGTATGGTTTCCTTCAGCATCGTTCCCCTGCCATGAAGCACTTATCCCATACCTCGACGACGGTACCATTAACAGGATTGAAGGCAGTATGAACGGACCACTAGGCAGATATGTCTCGGAGGGCAGGATGAAGGGAACTGCGGTGCTCCGTTCCCATGGAGGAAGGGTTCAGGCAATCCAGGACGGAGAAGTGGTCATTGACATTGCTGTGCTGGCGGCTCCCTCAGCCGACAGTTTTGGAAATGCACGGGGGACTGGCGGACCATCGGCATGTGGTGTACTGGGATATGCAAAAGCCGACTATATGTATGCCGACAGAGTTATTGTTGTCACTGATAACCTTGTAGATATACCCTGCTTCCCCTTTGAGATTGAAGGTAATTATGTCGATTATGTTGTTGTTACTGATAAGATAGGTATTCCTGAAAAGATAGTGTCGGGGACAACCCGGATTACAGGTAGCCCTGACAGGTTGTTCATAGCCGAACTGACAGCTTCATTCCTTGAAAAGACAGGTCTTCTTCATGACGGAGTGACCATGCAGTCTGGTGCCGGGGGTACTTCACTCGCTATAGCCGTCTTTGTAAGCAGAATTATGAAGGAGAGGGGATGGAAGGCTGACTTCGGATTCGGAGGCAGCACCAGATATATGGTTGATATGCTACGTAACGGACAGATGGGCTGTATCCTTGATGCCCAGGCCTTTGACCTTGATGCAGTAAGTTCAGTAGGGAAAACCCCGGGTCATATTCCATATTCGGTATTTAATGCCTATAATTACCATTCAAAAGGCAACCTGACAGGCATGATGGATATTATGATCCTGGGCGCGACTGAAGTTGATACCTCCTTCAACGGGAATGTTGTTACCCACTCCGACGGTTACCTTTTGCATGGCATCGGTGGATGGCAGAACTGTCTGAATGCCAGGAATGTTATCCTTCCCCTTCCACTGTTTCGCGACAGGATACCTGTGGTTGTCGACGAGGTCACCACCCTGTGCGGACCTGGTGAAATGATTGATGTGATAATCACCGAAAGAGGGATAGCTATCAATCCACTCAGGAAAGACCTGACTGAAAGATGCAGGGGAACGGGACTGCCCGTCAGGTCGATCAAAGAACTAAGGGATGAGGCGGTCAGGATATGCGGCAAGCCAGAGAAACCCAGGTTCGGCAACAGGATTGTGGCAGCCATCAAATGGGTCGACGGAACAGTAATTGATGTAGTGAGAAATGTAAATACAAAATAGTGATAGTAATATGGAAAGTTATAAGTGTTCAATATGCGGATTTGTCTATGATCCCGCCCAGGGAGATGTTGTTTCAGATATCGAACCCGGTATCTCCTTTGCAGACTTGTCCGATGATTATAAATGTCCCATATGCGGGGCAGGGAAAGATGAGTTTTTCGTCTCCTAATTATAGTACCGGCATCGCCAGGTAGTCATGTCCCCTTATTTCACTGACGATACTGATCTGATAACATCGGTAAGCAGATCCCAGAACATTGCAACAGTCTTTATATCAATCTTCTCTTCAGGTGTATGGGCACCGCGGATTGTGGGACCAAAAGATATCATATCTATTCCGGGGTATTTCCGGAAGATAAGTCCACATTCAAGACCGGCATGTATGGCTCTTACAAGGGGTTCTCTGCCGAAGAGCCTGACATAAGACTCTCTTGTAAGCCTGAGTATCTCTGACTTCAGGCTTGGTTCCCATCCGGGGTAGCCGTCAGAATGAAGCACTTCGGCACCGGCAAGGCTGAGGCACGCCCGGACCATCCCGGCAGCTTCATGCTTTGCCGGTTCTACTGAGCTTCTTTGTGTGGTGACTATCTTTATAAGGTCCTCATCGACGAATTTTACAGATGCAAGGTTTGTTGATGTCTCCACAAGATCTTCCATTTCCTTTGACCATGCCAGCACTCCGTGAGGACAGCATGAAAGTATTTCAAGCAGTTTTTTTCTGCTTTCTTCATTAAGTAAAGTGGCTGGGGTATCTGTCTCTTCCACACTTATCTTAAGGTCTTTCTCCAGGTCACCGAACTCATCGCGTATCATTCTGCTTAAGCTTGCTATTTCCTTAGTCACCATGTTTTTCTTGTCCCCATCAACAGCTATCGTTGCAAAAGCTTCCCTGGGTATGGCGTTACGGAGATTACCTGCATCAAACCTGTCGATGCCGATGCTGAATTTCTCTGACAGGGATAGCAACAGTCTGTTCATAATCTTTACCGAGTTTCCGAAACCCTTGTGGATCTCATCTCCCGAATGTCCACCCCTGAGTCCTGTGACCGAAACAGCCAGGCCTTGCGAACCAGGTGCCGTTTCCATTCTTTCTGCCTTAAGTGTCCCCACTGTATCCAATCCGCCTGCACATCCTATAAAAAGGATTCCTTCATCTTCTGAATCGAGATTTATCAGCGTCCTTCCTTCAAAGAATCCGGGATCGAGGTTTAGTGCACCTGTCATGCCCGATTCTTCATCAACTGTAAAAAGACATTCTATCCTGCCTGCAACAAGATCTTTGTCGGTAAGGATAGCCATCTGTGAGGCAATGCCAATTCCATCGTCAGCTCCAAGGGTTGTTCCTGAAGCAGTTACCCATTCACCCTTAAGCTGTGGTACTATCGGATCTGTGGTCCAGTTATGCGGATGACCGGCATTCTTTTCACCTACCATATCCATATGGCTCTGAAGAACAAGGGTCTTACTACCTTCCATCCCGGGGGAAGCTTCCCGTGTTATAAGAATGTTGCCGGTTTCATCCTCTTTGGCTTTCAGATTATTGGCTGAAGCAAAATCAAGAAGGTAACGCCGGATCTTTTCCTCATTCTTACTTAAACGCGGGATTTTACAGATCTCTTCAAAATAGACCCAGACAGCGGCAGGACTCAGATGACTCAGGATACTCATAGATTAATTATTAATCAGAAACGGGGTAAATGTAGTTTTTTTAATTAATACCTGAAAGGATGAAACCCCATAGTATTATAATACAAATACACATGTATTACATGTACAAACCCACATGCATTGAATCCTCAGAAAAGCATGAAAATGTATTTATAAGGCATGTGGGTTTACGTGTTAGATCGGGACAACCTGTCCATACAGGCACAGGGGGCTGTCAGTCCCTATAAAACAGATTAAATACTGACGAATAAGGAAAAAGCCTGGCAGTTGTTACAATGAAATTTCTTAAATTTGATATGAACGGATTGTTCTAATAATAAATGATTTAGTTATGGGAAATCCTGAAATTGTCATATTGCCCGGAGACGGGATAGGAGCAACGGTGATGGACCAGGCTATCAGGGTTCTGGAGGCAGCTGGTTTCAGGGCAACCTGGATAAAAGGGGATATAGGCTGGGATTTCTGGTGCAGGGAAGGCAACCCTCTGCCGGAAAGAACAATAGACCTGCTTAAGAAACATAAAATTGCTCTTTTCGGAGCCATCACATCCAAGCCAAAGGATGAGGCAAACGCAGAACTGGATCCTTCGCTGAGAGTTATGGGGCTCTCATATTCGAGTCCTATAGTCGGACTCCGGCAGAGGTTTAACCTCGATATATGTATAAGGCCCTGCAGAACCTATGCCGGGAATCCCCTGAATTTCATAAGAAGAGGCGCTGACGGTTCCGTGGAGGAACCCCTGATTGATGTGGTAATCTTCAGGCAGAACACCGAATGCCTTTACTCAGGTGTCGAATGGACCAATCCTCCTGAGATGGT
>JAVEZD010000053.1:9922-13848 GCA_034003165.1 Bacteroidales bacterium
GGAGGTCCTGATGTTATTGAAAAAGGAGCCGCATCAACCGTGGAAATGACAGATGCCATTATTGAAAAACTAAACTGATGGAGGACATCACAAAAACCCATAAAGACCCGGAATAATTAAAACCAGATACTATGAAGAAGGAGATACTGGAGCTCTGGCCTGAACTTGAATGGATAGAAGACGGAAATCTGAGAGAGAAGACAGCCCTGGTATGGGAGAGGGCGTTTGAGAAGAGTGTCCTTTCAGAGCATGATCTGGAGGTGATCCCTTTCACTCTTCTGTGCGGGCCGGGGCTAAAAATCAGCTTTATGGCTCATAAGAGATGTGTGGTTCATATTGCTGCTGAGAGCGGCAGAAAGATGAATGAATTTTTTGAAGGAGAGCTTCCTGTAAATATGGACATTCTGATTGCGGGAGCCATACTTGCCGATGTCGGGAAACTCCTTGAATATGAAAAAGGACCTGACGGCAGAACCGTGCAGGGAAAATACGGAAAATATCTCAGACATCCTTTCTCAGGGGTGTCACTGGCTGAGCAGTGCGGCATACCTCCCGAAGTATGTCATATCATTGCATCGCATGCGCAGGAGGGAGACCTGATAAAAAGATCAACCGAAGCATATATAGTGCATCATGCTGACTTTATGACCTTTCTGCCATTCAGGGAAAGGCTTGTGTGAGCCTGGTTGAAGAATCCGGGTAAGCCAGTTTGTTACTAACCGAGTTTCATCTTTTCCAGCTCCTCAACATTCCTTTCGTTGGTTACTATCTTAGCCTCAGTGGTGTAGAGGTAGTCAATAAGGTCATGGTATCTGTCCATAATCTTCCCCCTTACAATCTTCATTGTGGAGTTCATAAGGCCGTTATCTTCAGAGAAGCTCTCCCTTAAAATGCCGATTGCCACAGGTAACCACCTCTGTGGGAACATATTGCCGTATTTACCATTTGTACGGTATTCGTTGACTTCATTTTCGAGAAGAGTAAGAACTGCTCTTTTCCCTTCATCAGAATCCGAAGTGAGATTCCTTTCTTCCAGATATAGTTTAAGGGCATGCTGGTTTGGCACTACCAGGGCAACAGTGTATGGTTTCTGGTTATTGTAGAGCATGCACTGATCAATATATTTCGATTGTTCTGAAATAGCTTCCTCGATACCTTCAGGACTGAATTTCTCACCGTCATCGGCAATAAGAAGACTTTTAAACCGGCCAAGCACATAAAGGAAACCTTCATTTGTCATATACCCCATGTCTCCTGTATAGAGCCAGCCATCTTTAATCGCTTCTTTTGTTGCATTATCATTCTTCCAGTAACCGTGCATCACGTTTCCACCCCTGATAACTATCTCTCCCTTTTCACCGGTAGCTACCTCGTTACCGTCATCATCACAGATCTTCAGGTCCATATTGTTTACGAGTGTCCCTGATGATCCCAGCCGGTGCCGGCCGGGCGAGTTTGAAGAAATTACAGGAGAGGCTTCACTGAGTCCGTAACCCTGATACATCGGAATGCCAAGTGCATAAAAGAATCTCTGAAGCTCAATATCAAGAAGCGCGCCTCCTCCTATGAAATAATCAAGTTCTCCACCATAAGCCTCACGGATTTTTGCAAAGAGTATCTTATCATATAGCCTGAGAAGGGGTTTCTTTAACTTCTGAGCCCCCTGCCCTTTATTCCATCCCTCTTTGTTATAGGAATACGCCATCTTAAGGGCATGGTTGAAAAGCATTTCAGTAAGCCTGCCTTTTTCCTTTATGCCTTTTTCAATATTCTTCCTGAAGTTCTTGGCAATAGCAGGAACACTCATAAGAAGATTGGGTTTTATCTCCTTAAGGCATACAGGAAGGTTTCTCAGGCTTTCCATGGGGGTCTTTCCTGTTTTAACAGAGGCAATGCTGGCCCCGCGTCCCATAAAGGCATATATGCCGCATGTATGTCCGAACGAATGATCCCATGGCAGTATAAGCAATGTCTTGTAAAAGGATGGGATGTCCATAAGACTGTACGACTGATATACGTTTGTCACATAATTACCGTGAGTAAGGATAATACCTTTAGGATCGGCCGTGGTACCTGAAGTATAGCATATATTGGCAAAGTCGGATGGAGTGATGCTTTTTGAGAGTTCAATGAAGGCAGCCATGTTGGCTGGCGATTCAAGCCATTCCCTTCCGAGTTTTCTTACCTCATTGAAATGGATCTCATTCTTTCCGTATTCCTCCTGTGTATCAAAATGTATGACCTTTTCAATAGTTTTGCATGAATCAACTATCTGTTTGATTTTCTGGTACTGGATTGTAGAGGTAAGAACCATCCTTGATTCTGAATGGTTGATCCTGAACAGTATTTCTTCAGGATTAAGCTTCGATGAAAGAGGTACATTCAAAGCGCCGGTGTAAAGTATTCCCAGTTCACCTATTACCCAGCTGTTTCTCCCTTCTGAAATCAGACTTATCCTGTCGCCTTTTTTAATTCCAAGGCTTATCAGTCCGGCTGCAAATTCCCAGACCTGTTTCTTTGTTTCCCCGTAGGTGGTACCTTCATATTTTTCTCCGGGTTTTTCCCACAGATAAACATTGTTGCTGAACTTATCAACGCTCTCTTCAAAGAATTGTATCAGTGATTTCATTACAAAACATTTAGTGTATGACCATTTTTTTGCAAGCCTAATTTACAAAATATGATCAATTAAGTACTCTTTGTTAAGTACTATTATGATTTGACTTGGTAATCAATATTTTGTATATTTGAATAGGAATGATGCGATGGAATCGAAATACTAAGGATTGTTTAATTTAAATGATTATCTATGAGAGCTTTAATGATTATTATTTGTCTTTCCCTGCTCCCTTTTATGTCGTCCTGTAATTTTCTCAGGGAAAAAGGAATTATTGGGAGGAAACAGAAGAAAGAAGCAGAAATGCAGGCAAGGCTTGACAGTATTCGGGTAGCCGATTCACTAAGGAATGTCGAGTCGCGCTTACGTGCTCTCGAAGAGGCACGCCTTGATTCGCTCCGGAAAGTTGAGGAGGAAAGGGCTCTTCTGTTATCTGCCAGGAAGTACAATATTATTGTTGGAAGCTTTCTGACGCCGGCCTTTGCGGAGTCATACGCGGAAGAGTACCGTGAGTTGGGCTATAATACTGAAATACTTAATGAGGAGGGGAGTCCATGGAGTCTGGTAGTTGCCGAGTATCATGAACGTTATCCCGCTGCTGCCCGGAGGATAATACAATTTCACGATACTGTAAATATCGATGCCTGGATCTATGTAAGGGAATAGGATATTATCTTATTATGGTCTCTTCCCTGTCGGGTCCTACAGAAACCAGCATGACCGGGACGGAAGTTTCTTTCTCAACAAACGTAACAAATCCCTTGAGTGCTGCCGGAAGGTCATCGTAGGATCTTATCCCGGTGATATCCTCATTCCAGCCCGGAAGTTCAGTATATATCGGTTCAACAACTGAAGCCGTATCGAAAGGAATCTCATGGCATTCTTTTCCGTCAATGTAGTAAGAGGTACATACTTTTATAGTCTCAAATCCTGACAGCACATCGGCCTTTGTCATAAGCAGCCGGGTGACACCATTAATCATAATTGAATATTTAAGGGCCGGGAGGTCGAGCCATCCGCATCTGCGTGGTCTGCCGGTAGTTGCCCCAAATTCATGACCTTTTTCCCTTAGTTTTTTACCTGTTGGGTCGTTCAGCTCAGTAGGGAAGGGGCCACTTCCAACCCTGGTGCAGTAAGCCTTGAAAATACCAAATATCTCACCTGCCTTTTTCGGAGAGATTCCGAGTCCGGTACATGCTCCGGCGCTTATTGTATTAGAAGAAGTGACAAAAGGATAGGATCCGAAGTCGACATCAAGCATAGTTCCCTGGGCACCTTCGGCAAGAAGCCGGCTGCCTTTGTCTGTCAT
>JAVEZD010000054.1:0-13654 GCA_034003165.1 Bacteroidales bacterium
ATGTCGAGCATAAATTCGCGGAGTTCCTTAAGGTCGCTGAAGTCGGACAGCTTAAGCGGGTTTATCATCCTGGCTATCTTGACCTCCCCTCTGGCCATAAGCCAGAGCGAAAAATGGTTCCTTATGGCATGATAGGCCAGGGAGTCTTCAGGGACTGTCTCGAGATAGGCCTCGAACTCCTTCATTGACTTAGCCACCGCTATCTGCCGTCCGGCATTGTCGCGGTAAACAAAGTGCCCGAAACCAAGATAATAGTTGATAAACGACTTCAGATCCTGAAGCAGGGTCTCTGAGTTCTTATTTATGAAAGTGGATTTCAGTGTGTAGGCCGACTTTGCATTTTCGGGATCAGACGACTGCAGAACAGTAGGCAGATTTGGCATCTCCTGTTTTATAAAACGGATGAGATCATGTCCGGCATTGTCGTTCATCACACCGTTTCGCTGGAACCTCATGTCTGAAATAACACAAAGGAGGCTCTCCTTATACTTATTTATCACTGCCATAGAATCTTCCCAGTTTGAAGCAAGAAGAATCTTGGGCCTTGCCCTGAGTTTTAGAACCTTGTACAGCTCATCTGTCGAGACATCCTCAATAAGCTTCCGGGTCTGTTCCATTACCTGGGTATAGAGCATGGGCAGATATGCCGAGTAATACTCTGCTGAGTCTTCAACAATAAGAATAATCCTGGTGAGGCCTTTTCTTGTGTCATTTTCAACATTCACCTTGTCTTCCAGCAGGTTGACCATAGCAAAAAACACCTTCGATTCACCGGTCCATACAAAGTAGTTATCGAAGGGGACACCAAGGGCTCTCTGATTCCTTATAAAGTCAACATCGGTAGGATTGTTTAAAAGCAGAAATGCAGGCAGGTAAGGATATTTCTCCTTTATCTTTCTGCAGAGTGAAAGAGGAGCCTCCCTGTGAACACCTATCATTATGATTATCATATCATAATGTCTCGACTTAAGCCTTCTGAACACTTCCTCCTCCCCCGATACCCCTGTAACCCTTGGCAGTGAGGTAAGACTCATCTGATAATACTCTCCAAGCATAAGGTCAGAAAAGCGCCCCTCTCCTTCAATTGAATAGGCATCATAGAGATTGGCTACCAGGAGGATCTCCTTTACCTTAAAAGGCTGGAGGTCGTGAAACACATCTCTTTCTGCATTGTGACGTTCGAGGAAGCGCTGAAGAAGCTTACGGCTGACGGTTCCTCCGGGCTTCGTTTCCTCCTCTTCAATATGGGAAGGAGTGTAATCAGAGGAATTGGCCTTGTAACTGTTTATATATCCGGTGAGCAGACTTGCAATGTTACGCAACAGATCCCTCTCTTCCCTGAGGAAAGGGCCTTCATCTTCAAAACTGAACTCTTTTGTGTAATAGATTTCTATGGATCCCTTTTCTTCACCTATTGTGGTGAATTCCTGGTACATCTTCCACACAGACTCCTGGAAATAAGGTGTCTCGCAGGTTTTATCCTGATAACGTATCCGTGCCGAGGTGAATTCAGGATATTGCCATGCGGCGGGAAGAAGAAGGGTGACCTGCTGCAGGGTTTCCTCTATGGGTTTTCCTTCCTTGAGTATATATGTGGTTTGGTTGATACAGCCCAGCTCCTTCAGCCTCTCCTGCTGATCATGGATCAGTCTCCTGTATTCAGGCGGGATATGATTCGGTTCGCTCATCAGTATTAAAGCCGTAAGATCGGCTCTTAAAATTAACAAAAATAGGACACATGGCCTATTACAGCTTTCTGAATAACCTAACCGTTAAAAATGATTCGGGAACATCAGGTTAAAATCCTGAAAAACCCGTCAGGGATCCGTCATTGAACCGTCCAGGTCGAACCTGAATGGAACAGATCATCAATATTCTTTATCGCCGATTCTGATTTAACCTTTCTGATCTGTCCGGCCACCTCTTCTTCATAGGAGGGGGCAGCAACGGCTCTTATGATACCAAAAGCAACAGGGTAATCCGGATATTTCATGTTTGCAAGCATATAATGGATGCCGGGGTTGGGCTCTGCAGCGTCGTGAACCAGGATGTCCTTTTCAGTAAAGCCATCCTTTCCAAGGTCAACAACCCTCATTTTAAGGCCGTCAAGAACAAGCCCTTTATCATTATCCTTTCCAAAGATCATTGGTTTTCCTTGCCTGAGAATGATAGCGCGGTCGTCTCTTACCTCCCTGGCGTCAATTTTATCATGGATGCCATCGTTAAAGATTACGCAGTTCTGCAGGACCTCAATCACAGAGGTGCCTTTATGCCTTGCGGCCTCAATATATATCTGTGTTGACAGGGTTACGTTTGCATCTATGGTTCTGGCAAAGAACCTGCCCATGGCTCCGATAACAAGTTCCCCCACAGAGAAAGGCTCTTCAACCGAGCCATAGGGAGAGGTCTTGGTAACCAGCCCCCTGGCGGAAGTTGGGGAATACTGTCCCTTGGTGAGTCCGTAAATCTCGTTGTTAAAAAGAATAATATTTATGTCAATATTCCTTCTTACGGCATGAATAAAATGGTTGCCTCCGATAGCCAGTGCATCACCGTCGCCAGTGATCTGCCACACAGAAAGGTCAGGGTTTGCCGTCTTAACCCCTGTGGCAATTGCAGGTGCTCTTCCGTGAATACTGTGGAAGCCATAGGTGTTCATATAGTATGGGAACCTTGAGGAGCAGCCTATCCCTGAGATAAAGGCATATTTCTCCCTGGGTATTCCCAGTTCAGACAAGGCTTTCTGAACTGCATTGAGAATTGCATGATCACCACAGCCGGGGCACCATCTCACTTCCTGGTCGCTCTTAAAATCTTTTGGGGAATAGCTGTATGTTTCTGGTTCTGTCATTATTAAAGCTCCTCCAGTATTTTAATACACTTTTCCTTTATCTCCTGAATGGTAAAGGGAACACCCTGTACCTTGTTAATCTGATCATATGAGAACTCCTGATGTTTCATCCTTAGATAACCTGCAAACTGTCCGAGGTTAAGTTCGCATACCAGTATCCTTCTGAACCTGCTGAACACTTCCTTTACATTTTGAGGAAGGGGATTTATATAGTTGAAATTCACAAGGCTTATTTTTCTTCCCTCTTCCTGAAGCTCCCTAACGGCAGTTATCAGATAACCATATTTACCTCCCCAGCCGACAACA
Source organism: Bacteroidales bacterium (assembly GCA_034003165.1). Classification (GTDB taxonomy): domain Bacteria; phylum Bacteroidota; class Bacteroidia; order Bacteroidales; family VadinHA17; genus LD21. Next base: position 3,158 of record JAVEZD010000054.1, read on the forward strand.
AGCAAGTCGCCCGATTCTTCACCCTGAATGCTTAAATCAGGAATATCACGGGCAATCCGTTCAACTTTCTCAGCTCTTATCCTTACCATCTCTTCGTGATTCTCAGGAGTATAAGAGACAGTCCCCTTAATTGTTTTCTCGAGTCCGCCTATCCTGTGTTCAAGGCCGGGTGTTCCGGCGACAGCCCATCTCCTTGCGAGTTTATCCTCATCACGCCTGTAGGGCAGAAATGGGGTCTCTGCCGGATCGGCAAACGGCGGTTTTATCACACGAAGGCTGTCAGCCGAAGGGATGCGCCATGGTTCGGTACCGTTGGCCAGGTAGCTGTCAGAAAGAAGAATTACAGGTGTCATATGTTCGACAGCTATTCTGGCGGCTTCAAAGGCAAAATCGAAACAGTTGGCCGGAGTACTTGCTGCCAGAACTACAACCGGACTTTCCCCGTTACGTCCGTATAGGGCCTGAAAAAGGTCCGACTGTTCCGTTTTGGTTGGTAATCCGGTGGAGGGACCGCCCCTCTGGACATTGACAATAACTATTGGTAACTCGGCCATCACTGCCAGACCAATGGCTTCTGACTTAAGAGCCATGCCCGGACCCGATGTTGATGTTACAGAGAGCTTTCCCGCGAAGCTGGCTCCCAGGGCGGCACAGATACCTGCAATCTCATCCTCGGCCTGAAAGCTTATCACTCCCAGATCTTTCCGGGCAGCAAGTTCCTCAAGAATTCCGGTAGCCGGGGTTATAGGGTAAGAACCTATGAAAAGGTCCAGGCCCGACTTCTCAGCAGCTGCAAGGAAACCCCATGCAGTTGCCAGGTTACCGCATATATTCCTGTAGGTGCCGGGTGCAATAGGTGCAGGAAGTATCTTGTAAACAGGGTTTAAGGCTTCGATGGTCTCGGCATAGTAGTAACCCGCCCTGAGTGCCATCTTGTTAGCTTTTACAATATCAGGCTTCTTTCCGAATTTCTTCTCAAAATACTCCTCAGTGTGTTTCAGCTTTCTGTTGAACAACCAGTAAACCATACCAAGGGCAAACATATTCTTGGTTCTGAGAACCGACTTCGGATCAAGTCCGAAATCCTTTAGCGCCTCCTTAACCATCGCCGATATAGGAGCCGCAATTATATTGCAGTTATCGAGTTTTTCTTCCTTAACAGGGTCTTCCTCATAACCTGCTTTCTTTATGTTCTTTTCTGTAAAGCTGTTCTCATCGTAGATAATAATCCCTTTGGGCCTTACCCACCTTGCATTCGCCTTGATGGCAGCAGGATTCATGGCCACCAGAACATCAGCATAATCGCCGGGAGTGTTAACCTGTGAATGCCCGAGGTGAACCTGAAAACCCGACACTCCTCCCACAGTACCCTGAGGAGCCCTTATCTCGGCAGGATAATCGGGGTATGTTGTAAGATCATTGCCATACAGGGCAGCTGTATCTGAAAAAAGAGTACCCGTCAGCTGCATGCCATCACCCGAATCGCCCGAGAACCTGATCACAACCTCTTCCCTGACAATAACCTCAGTTTTTTTATTCATAATTACTTATGATTACAGTAAACTCTGGGATTCTTATTTTGCTCAAAATTACCTTTTTAAAGCCGCAAATTCGTATAAAAAACAGATCTGGCTTATGATATTGATCATATTTGGCCGTTTTAACAATCTGCTTTCTGCCTGTAACGATCGCATAAACATATATCAATGATAATCAATTAATGACTATCAACGATAAAACAGCGAATCAGAATACGGAATTTCAGCTCCAGATATCAGCTTTCCGGAGGTTTATCTCCCTTTCAAAAAACATCCTTGCAATCTTTTCAAAGAAAGGGGTGTAGTCCGACACAAAGAACTGGTCATCACCTCTTTCCCTGTCACTGAGAAGGTTGTTACTTTCAAGTGTCTTCTTAAGGATTTCAGAAACGCTTCTGCCCGAATCAATAATCTCAATATTAAAATTGAAATACTTGTTTATCTGGTTCCTTATTATTGGATAGTGTGTGCAGCCAAGAATAAGAGCTTCAATCCCCCTTAAGGTTTCGCTCGAAAGATAGGTCCTTATTATGGCATTGCTTATATCGTCGAAGATAAAGCCTTCCTCAATCATCGGGACAAGAAGGGGAGTTGCCATTGAGACCACTGTGGTGGCCGGATTTTTACCGGTAAGTTTCTGTTCATAGGTCCCGGAGCTTATTGTCCTTTTGGTCCCGATTACACCTACCCTTGAGAAATTCCTTGTGCCTATATATTCGACAACCGGATCTATAACATCTATTAGTATTGTTTTTTCACTGAATTCCTTTCTGAGAGTGGAGAAGGCTGAGGCAGATGCCGAATTGCATGCAACAAGTACCACTTTAGCATCGAAGGTAAGGAGAAACTCGGTGATCTTTGCTGAATAGAACTGAATCGCCTCAGCCGACTTATCACCATAAGGAAGGTGGGCCGTATCACCGAAATAAATGATGCTTTCCCCGGGTAGCATCTGCTTGACAGCATGAGCAACTGTGAGCCCGCCGACCCCAGAATCGAAAATCCCGATTGGTCTGTTTTTCACCTCAGTAAGGTATTAAAAAAATGACCATCCCGTTAAGGATGGTCACCGGATATTTTAAGAAAACTTATTTTATACCAAGTTTGGTCTTTACAAGAGCCAGCACATTCGAGCTTAAGGACTCGTCAAAATAAGCAAGTTGACCTGATGATACATCAAAAATATATACAAACCCATTTTCTTTTCCTACAGTCTGGATTGCATTATCAGCTTTAACTGTAATGGGCTGGAAGAGTTCGGCCTGCTTGTTCTGAAGATCCATGGAGGCTTTCTCCTGAAACTCCTGGATCCTGCGGTTCATATCATAAAGTTCCTGCTCCTTGGTCTGCCTGACAATATCAGTATAGTTCTGAGCTTCCTTTGTATAGGCATCATTCTTATTATTGAACTCAACAGTCAACAGTTCAAGTGCATTAATAAGCTCATCACGGAAATTCTGAAGCTCAACATTTGCAGAATCGTATTCAGGCATTGCCTGTATGAGCTCAGTCCTGTTGATATGTCCGAATTTCAGGCTCTGGGCATTAACCTGCTGTGCTGATAATGAACATATAGCGACAAACAACACTAATCCTATTATTTTCTTCATCTTTTCTTGTTTTTATAATTGGTGCAAAAGTAATTATTTAATTATTATAACCTAATGTTTCAAGTACCTGATCACTTATATCGTATTTCGGATTTGCAAAGAGAATATTGCCTCCGGCGGAGCTGTCGAAGATGACTGCATAACTGCCATCTACAGCAATTGTCTTTATAGCCTTAAGTATCTCATCCTGAATGGGTTTTATAAGCTCTTCTCTTTTCTTGAAGAGTTCTCCTTCCATACCGAAATACTTATTCTGAAGGTCCTTGATCTCCTTCTCCTTGTTGACAATATCCTCTTCCCTCCTGGCTTTCATTTCCTGGGAAAGAAGTACTGATTCACTCTGGTAAGACTTGAACATCTGTTCAACAACAGCATATCCGTCTGATATCTCTTTTTCCCATTGCTTTGAGAGGTTGTCGAGTTGTTCCTGGGCAGTGTTGAATGCCGGTATGTTTTTCCTTATATAATCAGAATCGACAAAAGCATATTTCTGGGCAAAGGTAAAAGCAGATGTCAATAAGAACATCGCCAATATTACGCCTGATTTTTTCATTTTGATACTTTTTAATTTTACAATTAGAACTGCTGACCAATGACAAAATGGAATTGCGATTTGTTAGCATCCCTGTGCTGGGTAGGATCGGGTACTTCATCAAACCCGTAGCCCCAGTCAACACCAAGCATACCAAACATAGGGAGGTTGGCCCTCAGACCAATACCTGCCGATCTGTTCATTCTGAAAGGATTATACTCCTTAAGGGAATACCAGGCACGGCCTGCCTCAAGAAAGGCCAGACCATAGATTGTTGCCTGCTGGTTAAGTGTTATAGGATACCTCAGTTCGAATGTGATTTTTGAATATACGTTTCCCGACGATACTTCATTAACTGTCGGAGTGAGAGAGCCGTTTGAATAACCCCTGAGTGCTATTACCTCTCTTCCGTAGAAGCTGTAACCGGTCATCCCGTCACCGCCGAGATAGAAATTCTCGAAGGGAGACGGCCCTATATCCTTATTATAGTAGCCAAGGTAACCAAAAGCAAACCTTGTATTAAGGACCAGCTTCTTGTCCCTCGAAACGGGATAATAGTAATCAGCCTTGAAGTTCCATTTATGGAACTCTATCCAGTTGTATTTGATCTCATCCTCAGCATTGATCATGTTCTTTCCGCTTATAAGTGTATAGGGAGGAGTGGCCTGAAGGGAAAGGGTGAATGAAGATCCTTCGCGTGGGTAGATAAGGTTCGGACTTGTCGAGAACCTTGTGAGTCGTCCTGTTACGCTAAGCAGGTTTGAAGATCCGTTCTCGAAAAGGAACTTGTATACATTATAGTTATCAAGGTTATATCTCTGATAGTTTACTTCTCCGTATACCGAAAAGAAGTCATCGGGCCATTCGAGTCTTTTCCCCAGCCCTACTGTTGCTCCGTCGATTATCATGGATTGCCGTCCATCCTCATTCTTCTTCTTGCCGTTTGTCATGAGCGATCTGTAAACCGACACGGTGAATGAATTTGGCTTCCTTCCTCCAAGCCAGGGTTCAGAAAATGACAGGTTGTATGACTGATAGATACGGCCGTTCGACTGTGCCCTGATGCTCAGCGACTGACCATCACCCGAAGGATAGGGTCTCCATTCATTGAGCTTGAAGAAGTTACGCATGGCAAAGTTATTAAACCTTACCCCCACAGTTCCGACAAGCATGCCTGCTCCCCATCCTCCCGACACCTCAAACTGGTCGTTGGCTTTTTCTTCGAGCTGGTAAAGCAGATCTACAGTACCATTAGTGGGATCAGGAAGGGGAAGAGGATTGATCTTTTCCGGATCGAAATGTCCCAGCACACCCAGCTGCCTGATCGACCTTATGATCTTGTCCTTGCTGAACAGATCCCCTGGCAGGGTATAGAGTTCCCTGCGGGCTACATGTTCATTGGTTCTGGTGTTACCCGAAATAATTATATTGTTAAGATATGCCTGATCTCCCTCAAAAATCCTTATTTCCAGATCTATAGAATCCCCTTCTATATTTGATTCCACCGGAGTAAGTCTCGAGAAAAGATAGCCGTAATCCTGGTAAAGTGAACTTACGGCATCCTGGGCTCCGGCTGTACCATTGAGCCTGTCACTAAGAAGAGACTGGTTGTAGACGGTTCCGGGTTGTATATTAAGAACTCTTTCAAGGTCTTTCCTGTCATAAACACTGTTTCCAACCCAGTCAATATTTCTGAGATAATACTGAGTGCCTTCATCAACCTTGATAACCAGGGCAACCCGGTCTTCAGAAACGGCATATATAGAATCTGAAAGGATGGTAAAATCCTTGAAGCCGTTATCGTTATAGAAGGTCATGAGATTATCTTTGTCTTCCTCAAACTTGATCCCTATATATTTGGATGCTTTAAAGAAATTGATGTTTTTCTTTTTTGTGTTCTTGAATGACCGGCGCAGCCTCTTATCATCAAAATTCTCGTTGCCCTCGAAGATTATCTCTGCAATCTTTACCCTTTCCATCTTGTCAACATTAATTGTCAGGATAACGTTATTAGGCTGATCCGGGTCATCCTTTTGAATAAAGTCGACTTTTGTATTAAGAAATCCTTTATCAACAAAATGTTCCGTGATCAGTTTCTCTGCATTACTGAGAAGATAGGATGTAAGCTGTGAACCGACAGGGAGGCTTATTTTTTCATTAAGATCCTGTGTCTCGCTTTTCTTCAGGCCTGTGAAAGTAACAGAAGAGATCCTTGGTCTCTCCTGGAGAAAGATATCCAGGAAGGCTGTATCAGAGCGCATACTGGTTACAGAAATGCGCACATCTGAAAAGAGTCCCTGCTGCCAAAGTTTCTGAACTGCTGTGGTTATTGATTCTCCCGGGATGGTAACAGTCTGTCCCGGCCTCAGTCCCGAGATGCTGACAAGGGCATTTATATCCAGAAACCTGATACCTGACACCGATATTCCTCCGATAACATATTCATCGGGTCTGGCGTAGTCGGCTATACCTTCCGGTTCCTGTCCGCCAGCCTCCAGAATTGTAATCATAAGGCAGAAAGCAGCAATGATTCCTTTAATAGTTCTCAAAAACATCATTTCTTAATTTTCCAATAGCTGTTCACTCGTTTTTCCAAATCTTCTTTCGCGTCTCTGGAACTCTATTATTGCTTTATAGAATTCCTCTTTACCAAAATCAGGCCAAAGTACTTCGGGGAAGTACAATTCAGCATAAGCCAGCTGCCAGAGCAGAAAATTACTCAGACGCAGCTCTCCGCTGGTTCTTATCATCAACTCAGGATCAGGCATATGGGAGGTAGTCAGAAAGTCTCCGAACATCTTCTCATCTATGTGATCCGGATCCAGGGTTCCATCTCTCACCTCAACAGCCAGGCGCCGGGTAGCTTCTGTAATTTCCCAGCGCGAGCTGTAGCTCATAGCAATGATAAGGTTGAGCCCGCTTGCCTCTGACGTCAGTCTGATAGTCTCCTCAAGCTTCTCCCTGACATCTTCAGTAAGCCTTTTCACATCTCCAATAGCAGAAAGCCTTATATTGTTATTCATAAGGGTTCCCTTTTCATTTGTGAGCGACTGTACCATAATGCCCATCAGTGCTGATACTTCATCGTCGGGCCTGCCCCAGTTCTCAGTTGAAAAAGCATAGAGGGTCAGATGTCTGATGTTCAATTCAACAGATGCCTCGACAACACGCCGAACGGCTTCAACTCCTTCCCTGTGTCCGAAGATCCTCTCCATACCTCTCTGCTGGGCCCATCTTCCGTTGCCATCCATAATTATTGCCACATGCAAGGGCAGTTTATCACGGTTTATCTGAGAAATAAGAGACATACCTACCTTTTTCTTTTTTTATCCACATCATTATATGCCGGGCATCCAACCATCCTGTTAAAAAACTTCCAGGTAAAAGCTATGCCGGCAAATGTATACCAGTCATTATTATGGATCCAGGAGTCATCAGCCTGGTCAATATTTGCCACATCTTCAAGGCCGTCAAAGTTATCATAAAAAGTTTTACGAAAACCATACTCCGCTTCCAAACCCATATTTTTATGAATGTTTACTTTAAAACCCAGAGCAAAAGGGATGACCGGCTCATAAGTTGTCGCAGCCGTGTTTATAAATACTATCCCGGCTCCGGCGGCCATGTATGGAGTATAATTCCATCTTTTTCCCTGTGTGGAATAGGGCAGGAAGTTAAATTCAAACTGAAGTGCCCACTCTCCGATGGTTCCTGAGAAGGAACCTGCTCTTGCTATCTGGTATTCGTTGCTGAAGTCAAGATCATTCCCGCTGAGGCTGCCAATATATACATTGGTACGCAGCGCATGCCTGGGATGAAAATTGTATCTGTAAAAGACTCCGGCAGCCGGACCCGGGGAATACAGGAACCGTGAAGAATTAATATCCCCGAAATATGAGGATGTCCCGGCAAAGATACCAAAATCAGCCTGTCGCTGGCCATACATGGTCTGCGACAAAACAATAAGCAAAAAAATCCAACAAACTTTTTTCATTAAACTGAATACGGCTCATTATCATCTGAAAGATGGCAGTCCGCGAGGACCGGTCTTTACCTTATAGGTAATGGTGAAATTCAAAAAATAGTAAACGTCGTTCGCGGTCGAATATTGTGAAGTATAGCCGTCAATATAGTCAGTGAAAGTATATCTCCCCCCCAGTTCCAGTCCGAAATTTATGTTGGGGGTATAAATAAGCGAAGCTCCCAGACCAACCGGTATCAGTCCGGCAAATCCGCTTTCCACCATGCCGTATTCAACCAGGGGTTGGTTACCCTTGACATTGTAATACACGCCTCCGAAACCCGAAAAGGTATAAAAGTCAAGTGAAGACAACAATTTCCAGAAACCCCTTCCCCTGAGAAAGAGGTAACTGCTTTCCGACCTGTTCTTAATAAAATAGTACTCAGCAATCAGAGCCGGCTCCAGTATAAAGGTTGTAGCTTCCATGGCCCTCCCTTCGTTCGACCCCCAGGTATCAATACCGTGCAGCATCCCTGCCGTTCCACTGATTCTGGCATTTAAGGTTCTGGTAAGACGGTATTTAATGTTCCCGTTTATGTCAAACATTATATGCTTGTAACTAAGATCCCTGAAGCCTAGCAGGTTTTTCGACCTCGAATAACCACCGATATCATTAAATAAAAACGAAGGTCCTACCCCCAGAGAGGTCTCCCATCTCTTCCACTTCCACAGCTGGGCTGAAGAAAATGGTGCAGTGATACACAGAACCATGACAATAAGGAGGAACCGTTTCATTACGATAATTTTAAAATTGCTTTTACAAATATAATAATCAAATATAACAAATATAAGCAACTTCTCCTGAGGCCTCAGTTCCTTCTGTCAGCTCCCCACATAAGCCTGTTTCTCAAGGTTCCGAAAAAATCGGAGCCTTTTAGCATTACCGTCTTAAGCTTAAAAGTCGACCTCCTGATCTGAATCTCTTCAGTAAAAGGCAGTCTGACTGAATTGAAATCACATGTTGCCATATATTCATTACTCCTTCCCTCCATCTCCATCCTCAGAACACTCTCGCCGGAAATCACAATAGGTCGGATAGTAAGATTATGAGGAGAGATGGGTGAAATAATTATGCTTTCATCCTCAGGTGATAAGATAGGGCCTCCTACACTCAGGTTATAGGCAGTTGAGCCGGTAGCCGTGGAAAATATCAGTCCGTCAGCCCAGTAAGTGTTTATGTATGACTCATCAACATAAACATCTATTGTTATCATGCCCGGGTCAGCCTTTTGAATGGTAATGTCGTTGAGCGCAGTCGATAAGCCGGGGCCAAAAAGGTTAGCGGGACTGACTATTTCAAGAAGTGATCTTTCAATAAGGCCATACTCTCCCCTGCAGAGCAGTTCAATAGAGTTATCGATCTCCTCCCTTGATATATTGGCCAGAAACCCCATTCTTCCTGTATTCACTCCTGCTATGGGTATTCCGAAATCCCTTACTTTCATAACAGTCTCAAGAAAGGTTCCGTCACCTCCCACACTTAAAACAAGATCGGGAAGCACCTTAAGATCATGTATGTCCGAAAACCTTTCGGCTTTTTCATATTTATGGCATTCAAGAGTGCCGGCGGCTCTCTGATACAGAGCTATTTCTATCCCCCTCCTGCAGAATCCTCTGATGAGTTCATTGACCCCTTCGATGGTCTTCTGATTCGAATCTTTGCTGTAAATGGCAATCTTACCTAGCATAAGCTATATATTGAGGTACTTCATAAAAAGATCAAATCTTTCTGAATAGAAACTATCCATGGTATCATCTGTCGTTACCCAGGTTTTTACTTCATAATTATAACGTTCAAAAGTCCTTATGACCGAAGCAAGTTCACCCGAATTAACCTTTATGGTTATCTCGAGCCTGGTCGAGTCCCTTGGAGATGTGGTATACAGACTAAGAACCTTGATATTGTTACCTTCTATTATCTGGGCAATCTGCGAAAGCGAATAGTCCCTTTCGATAAGCTCCAGTACAATTATTCCTCCCGGCTGATCCATCGACGAAATACCGGCAATATGCCTCACCAGATCGTGGGTTGTAATAACTCCTTTATAGTGGTTTTTATTGTCAAGAACAGGTACAACCGAAAGATTAAGCCTTGATGCGAGCCCAATAACCTCAAAAAGGTGCTGCCCGGTTGTTACAAAGGGTTTGAGAAGTGTTAGTTCGTGATTGCCAATGGGTTCTTCAGGACGGTTCATGTCATAAATATCATTGTCAGATATCAGGCCCAGAAAATCCTGGTTATTGACAATGGGAAGATGCGAAACCCGGAAGATCTCCATCCAGTTGAGCGCAGTCTGCCCCGGATCAGAAGTCCGGAGAGGTGGTATCACATCCGATATCAGGTCTATTGCTAACATTAAGTGTCCGAAATATCTTAATTTTAATCTAAAATAGTAAAAAAAAAGTCACATATTGTATTTTTGCACAGCAATATGAAATTGCATGACTTCAAATAATGACAACAATGACAAAGTTAAGTGTAAATATTAACAAGATTGCCACCATTCGTAACGCAAGGGGGGGAAATATTCCAAACGTGAAGGTTGCAGCTATTAACTGTGAGCTTTTTGGAGCCGACGGGATTACCGTGCATCCTCGTCCCGATGAACGTCATATCCGTTATGCCGATGTTCTTGAGATCAGACCTGTAATAAAGACCGAATTCAATATAGAAGGATATCCCTCCGATAAATTCATCGATCTTGTTCTTGCATCACGACCCGACCAGGTTACCCTTGTTCCCGATGCCCACGATGCAATCACTTCAAATGCAGGATGGGACACGGTTCGTTACAA
>JAVEZD010000055.1:0-13165 GCA_034003165.1 Bacteroidales bacterium
GAGACAGCATGAGGGATTTGAAGTTAAGCCTTGAAGCACACAAGTCAAAGTATTATCATCTGGGTTTTGGTTCAACTGTCTCCCGCAGAAATCTTGGTACTGCAAACGAGAAGCGGAATTGTAAAATCTTTGAAGAGTTTGCCTATGTTCTGATTGCAGAAGCACGCAGAAGTTGTTACCGGAATGATTTTGAGATAGAGGTTGATGGCAACGTTTATGCGCTGGACTCTACAACAATAGATCTGTGTTTAAGCGTCTTCTGGTGGGCAGATTTCAGAAAGCATAAGGGAGGGGTTAAAACTCCATACTCTATTTGATATAAAAACTTATATTCCCAGTTTTATCCACATCACAACAGCCAAAGTTCACGATGTCAACATTATGGATCTTATCCCTTACGAAAGAGGAAGTTTTTATGTTGCTGACAAAGCATACACCGACTTTCAAAGACTGCACAAGATCTTAGTACATGACAAAAAATATCAACTGTTTGAATGTGGATTGAATTACATTGCAAACTTGCTTTTTAGCAATGATATAGATAAATTTAACCAATGTTGTAAATTTTTGTCATGTACTTAGATGCACTACATAATTGCGAAAATTCAAAAAGGATATAATTTATGGAAAACATTAGAATACTAATAGTACTACTGCTGATGTTTACATTTAATATCGGTAGCTACTCTCAGCAATTAAAGAATGGCTGGAATTATCCTGTTAAACCAGGTACTGAAGACTGGAACAATCTTAAAACCGAGGATGAAAGAATTGCTGCAATGCAAATTCCTTTTGAAATATTAGAAAATATGTCTTCTGAGGAATTGGCATTCACTTGTGCTAATTTTCCATTATTTGGATATTACACGGCATTTGATACTCCTCAAGATGGTATTGATATTATGTTTTATCGTTTTAACCTTTTTAGATTCGCCTGTAAGAAAAAAGAGACTATAAGCATTTTGGTCGATCTATATAAGGACGCAGGTATTGAAGGGTGGAATAAATACAAAACATTAATCAATAATGATTATTGGACCTTAAAATATAATTATCTTGAGTACCTAATTGCGCAAAAAGATTTATTAACTAATCTTGACGACAAGACAAAAAATGATTTGATTGAGATTGCTAAAGGGAAAATTTCAGAAAAATTGAAAAGTGATTCTTTTAATTCCATTTCTGGCATAAGCTCATCATATTATTTGATCGCCCATATTTTAAATTCCAAGGGACTTTTAGTTGCCTCTGATGCATCTGATAATTTTTTAAAATCAGGTATGATAATAAACTTTCAACTAATTGAGGATATTGAAGAATCATATCAGCAATTTTTAAAAAACAATTAATATGAAAACCATAAAACTTATCACACTTACATCCATTTGTTTGTTTCTGTACCTAGCTTGTGGATGTGAAAAAGAGGAGTCGAACAGTTACATCTTCGAAGATGATTATTCTTCTATTCTTGAAAAGTACTCCACATATACAGGTTGTCTTTCCCCAGAAGATGTTATCCCTTATCCTGAGCCATGGACACAAGAAGTGGCTTCAGAGTTTGAAATTTCAGAGGAAATTTTGTGTGGCACAAGTACATGCGGTCTTATTGAGACTTTCTTTAACCAGCCGTGGGTCGCATTAGGACCATGGTCGCAACAAAGCAGTAGTTTGAATATAAATGGGATCGAATTTTTTAATACTTCCATTTCTCAGAATGAAGTAATACAAGAATTGCTCAAACGCGACAATGCTGTGGAATTGCTGTCAAACAAGTATGTGTATCTGATAGAGAATTTTAACAGGACAGTGAACTCGAAACCTGGAGAGATCCAATACCTGGAGATGTTACTGGCATCTGATGCAGTTCGACCTTTGCTAACGAAACAGCAGTCAGAAGATCTGATTATTCTATCGTTAAAAATGGTTGATCTTAGAGCCGATGAAACCGAAACATTAGGTTTTACTTCTACCATGCATATACTGTTAAGTACACTGATTGCTCTTGACTATGATCCTCTTTTAACCGATGTACGTTTTTGCTCAGGCTCTCCTGAGACCTGGCTATTTGGATATAAAGTCTGCTCCGAATTCCCATTGGTCATTAAGAATTACGCTGAAGAATACATTAAAAATAAGTGATGCCATGAAAACCTTGACAATCGCCGTTCTGCTATTGTTTATGTCATATCATTCTTATGCACAAGTATATAACAATGTTACCATTTACACCCCAAGTAATGTTGCCGTAGGTGCCCTCCAACTTGTTTCTGGGGATTTAACTTCAACCCAAAAAACTCAATCTAAGAATTTTTGGCTTAGTTGTTATAATAATAGAATATCCTATATTAGTGAAGCCACTTATTCATATAATTGCCATGCTTATGCATGGTACACTACTGAGGGTGGTTCCAATGTTTGGATTAACGATCCAGAGGATGACGATTTTTGGGGTGATTTCGGCTATGTTGAGGTAGTTAATCAATCGTCAGCAGATAAAGTTTCATTTGGTGGTCCTTGTTACCAATACTGGACTACTTGTTTAGGAACTTCGTATACTAATCCATGTGATCATTCTGCAATTACCACTACAACAACAGATTATTTCATTTCGAAATGGGGAGCAGCCCCTTTATTCAGGCATCATAAAGATGACTGTCCTTATTCAACACAGGACATTCATTATTATGCTAAATTAGAAATTTCTGGTCCTACCATACTCTGCTCTTCTGGAGGTTCTTATACCATTTCCAATTTACCTTCCGGCTCGACAATAACATGGAACAATGGATCTTTTGTTACCCGTCAATCAGCCCAAGGCTCAAATCCTTGTACCTTCGTCTCTTCTGGTCATGGTAGTACATGGATATCAGCAACAATCAATTTTGGTGGCGGAGGGACCATTACCTTACCTCATTTCAATGTCTGGTCAGGTATACCAGCTCTTACATCTTTATCTGGACCAAGCCCCTTCTACGACGAATATGGATGTACTGGTCAGCCATATTCATTCTGGACAAACCCTGCAAGGGACGCTCTTTCTCAATCATCATACGAATGGGCTGTTGAACCTTCCTATTTTAGTTGGTATTTTCAGTCTCAATACAACGATTGGGCTACAGTTGTTTTCAATGATCCTAATGAATATTATCAGGTCAGAGTCAGAGCAACAAATACCTGCGGAGCATCAAACTGGGTATACAAAATGGTTTCAATTACTGACTGCTATAGGTTTTTATTGTATCCGAATCCGGCATCAGGGGAGGTTACTATATCATTAACTGTAGCTGAATCGGTTAAGAAGGAGGAGGTTCCGTCAAACGTTCTTGTCCGGGTAACTGACAATTCTGGAATAACCTATTATTCGGGGACTAAAGGCGGAGATAGTTTTACAATACCTGTCAGTAACCTGAAGGATGGGAACTATATAGTAAGTATTATCTATGACGGAAAAATTGAGAATCTGCCACTGATAATTAAAAACTGATACAGCCTGATATTATCGCCGGTTTTCCAGAAACTGAACTGATTAGTTAAGTCGGATAGCTGAAGCGTGGAAATTGGATTTTTACGTTTCCTGATATTGTCATTTTGAGGTGTGTTGATCGGAACTCCGCTTCTATTGGAATCATTCTCCTGACATATCAGATTCAGGAAATGAATTGTCTCCTTTTCCTTTTTGTTGCGCCGGTCTGTCCACATTTTTCCTATTTTTGTCTGCTTGAACCCGCTCCGGAATAATGATGACAGATACTTTTGAGGCCAAAGGAAAAAGGAAGAAGCTTGTTGAGGAACTTCGCAGGAAAGGAATAACCGATGAGGATGTCCTGAAAGCTATCAACAGGGTTCCCCGTCATATGTTCATGGATCCGGCTTTTCTGCATCACGCCTATACCGACAAGGCCTTTCCCATTTCTTCGGGCCAGACTATCTCACAGCCATATACTGTGGCTGTCCAGACCTCCCTTCTGTCAGTAAAGAAGCGCGACAGGATCCTTGAGGTAGGAACGGGTTCAGGATACCAGGCTGCTGTTCTAATAGAGATGGGCGCAAAGGTATACACAATAGAGAGGTTCAGGGATCTGTTCCTGAAAGCCCGCCAGACCCTTGCTTCATTGGGTTATTCGGCTGATTTCTTCTACGGCGACGGATATGAGGGTAAACCTCAGTACGGACCTTTCGACGGAATAATCGTAACGGCGGCAGCACCCGAAATACCCTCCAAGCTCCCTGGTCAGCTTAAAATCAATGGCCGCCTTGTGGTTCCTGTGGGTGACTCTTCCTCACAGGTGATGACTGTGGTCACCCGTACGGGTGAAGATTCTTATGATTATTCTTCACATGGCACTTTTTCCTTTGTGCCCATGTTAAAAGGAACTGCTAACGGAAACTGATCATTATGGATATATACAGGATAGTCTTTTCTCCAATCAGGGTAAACACCTATGTTATTGCCGACCAGACAGGAGAATGCGCGGTTATTGACTGCGGATGCTACAGCCCAGCCGAGTCGGAGGTGCTGGCAGAACTTATAGAAAAGAATAAACTCAAACCGGTCCTTCTGCTTAATACTCATTGCCACCCCGACCATGTCTTCGGCAACAATTTTATGCTCACCAGGTATAACCTTCTTACTCTCTGTGGAAGCGAAGAAGAAAGGATTAGAAAGAGCGCCGTTAACCTGTCCGTGATACTGGGCCTGACAATGGAGAAACCACCTGAGCCCCGCGCATGGCTGGAGGACGGTCAGACCATTACTTTCGGCGGGACTGAGCTTACAGCACTTCATGTTCCCGGCCATTCCCCGGGCAGCTATGCCTTCTGGTGTCAGAAGGAAAAAGTTGTCTTTACCGGAGATGCCCTTTTCAAAGGAAGCATCGGACGAAGCGACCTCCCCGGAGGAAATCACCAGACACTTCTCGACAGTATCAGAACAAAACTCCTTGTACTCCCTCCTGAGACCGTTGTGTATCCCGGACATGAAGATAAGACGACCATAGGAGATGAAATTAAAAACAATCCTTATCTGTCAGAACCCTGATAAAAGGGATTTTCTATTGTCCCGGATATTATTATCTTGTAGACTGTAACCTTTTGTCAGGAAAGTTGTTTACTATAAAAAAAATAGCATATGTCATCAGGAAATTTCGTTGACCGCCACATCGGTCCCGATGAGCATGATGTAAAGGTCATGCTCGAAACTATCGGAGTTGCTTCTCTGGACGAACTGATAGATAATACTGTGCCTGAACCTATCAGGACAGGCAGGTCCCTGAATCTCCCTCCAGCCATGAGTGAATATGAGTATCTTAATCATATACGAAAGCTGGGAGCTAAAAACAAGGTCTTCAGATCTTTTATCGGACAGGGTTACTACGGTGTAGCTACCCTGCCTGTTGTAGTACGGAATGTCCTTGAAAATCCTTCATGGTATACTTCCTATACCCCTTACCAGGCCGAGATATCGCAGGGAAGGCTTGAAGCCTTGCTTAACTTCCAGACCATGGTGATAGAGCTTACCGGCATGCAGATAGCCAATGCATCACTGCTCGATGAGTCGACTGCAGCAGCCGAAGCCATGATAATGATGTACAATGCCAGGTCGAGGGAGGCTGTTAAATCGGGAGTAAGGAAGTTTTTCGTCGACGAAGATATTTTCCTGCAGACTTATGATGTTATTGCAACCCGGTCACGACCCCTGGGTATTGAACTTATTAAGGGTAAATTCTCCGATTCAGCCATTGACGGAAGCTATTTCGGTGCTTTTGTTCAGTACCCTGCCGCTTCGGGTCAGATAAACGACTTCAGGAATTTTACAGGTAAGGTACATGCCGCCGGCGCACTTATCGGCGTGGCTGCCGACCTGATGAGCCTGGCCATTCTTACTTCTCCCGGAGAATGGGGTGCCGATATTGTAGTCGGATCGAGCCAGCGTTTCGGTCTGCCGATGGGTTTCGGCGGACCTCATGCAGGGTTCTTTGCCACACGCGAGGAACTTAAAAGAAACATGCCAGGAAGGATAATAGGCATTTCAGTCGATCTGCAGGGCAACAGCGCGCTGAGGATGGCTCTCCAGACCAGGGAGCAGCATATAAAGAGGGAGAGGGCTACGTCGAACATATGTACTGCCCAGGCACTGCTGGCAACCATGTCGGGGATGTATGCCCAGTACCACGGTCCCGATGGCCTCCGCCGTATAGCATCACATATAAGAAGCTGTGCCTGTACCCTCGACAGGACACTTACAGAACTAGGTTACGAACAGAAGAACACTGCTTTCTTTGATACCCTCGATATAAGGATGCCTGCCGGTGTAAGCGCCGAAAAGATACGATCTCTTGCCCTTGAAGAAGAGATTAACTTTTACTATCCCGGAGGTGACAGGGTTCTTATAAGCACCGACGAGATAACTACAATTGAGGATATTGAAAAGATAACAGCTGTCTTCGCCAGGGCAGCCGGAAAAACTGTCGCGGGAAAGCAGACCCTGTATGAGTGCCAGTCACACGGTGATAAGTTCCTCCGGAAATCAGAGTTCCTAAAAGGCACCACCTTTAACAGGTATCATAGCGAAACTGAGATGATGAGATACATCAAGCTTCTTGAGAGGAAGGATATCTCATTGACACATAGTATGATATCTCTGGGGTCGTGTACCATGAAGCTTAACCCTGCCGCTTCGCTGTTTGCACTGAGCTGGCCCGAATTCGGCAGTATCCATCCTTTTGTACCGGATTCACAGGCTGTGGGATACTACCAGGTAATGGATGAGCTGGGAGAAGCCCTCAAAGAGATTACTGGGTTTTCTGCCGTATCGTTCCAGCCTAATTCAGGAGCTGCAGGTGAATATGCAGGACTATTGCTCATAAGGGAATATCATATAAGTCGTGCTGAAGGACACAGAAACATGGTGCTGATCCCTTCGTCGGCTCATGGTACCAATCCGGCCAGCGCCGTTATGGCCGGGATGCAGGTGGTGGTAGTGGAATGTGACGACAGGGGTAATGTAAACACCGATGATCTCAGAAAGAAAGCCGAACACTACAAGGATTCTCTTGCCGGATTTATGATTACCTACCCTTCGACACATGGCGTTTTTGAAGCTTCCGTAAGAGAGATGGCTGAGATCATTCACAGTAACGGAGGACTTGTATATATGGATGGAGCCAATATGAATGCACAGGTGGGCCTCACGAACCCTGCATTTATCGGGGCAGATGTATGTCACCTTAATCTCCACAAGACCTTTGCCATACCTCATGGCGGAGGAGGACCGGGCATGGGACCCATTCTTGCCAACGAAAAGCTGGCCGCCTTTATGCCATCACACCCGCATGTTAATACCGGAGGCAGTCATGGCACCACAGCTGTTGCCGGCGCCCCCTTCGGAAGCGGACACATACTGACGATATCGCATGCCTATGTGATGATGATGGGCCCTGAAGGTCTTACCCGGGCAACCAGGTTTGCCATTCTCAATGCAAACTACATAGCCGCTGCCCTGAAGGATCATTACAAAGTGCTTTATACAGGTGAAAAGGGGAATGTAGCCCACGAGATGATACTCGACTGCCGGAGCTTCAAGGCTGCAGCAGGTATCACTGAGGCCGACATAGCCAAACGGCTTATGGATTATGGTTTCCATGCACCCACTCTTTCATTTCCGGTTCACGGCACCCTTATGGTTGAACCCACAGAGTCGGAGTCACTGCTGGAAATGAATAAGTTCATCGATGCTATGAAATCCATCTGGAGTGAGATTCAGGAGATAGCTGAAGGAAAGGCCGACAAAGACGACAACGTCCTTCATAACGCACCACATACGGTGAGAGTTATTGCTGCCAACGAATGGAACCATAAATATGACAGGCAGAAAGCCGCCTTCCCGCTTAAATGGATTGTAGAGAACAAATACTGGCCTCCTGTGGGAAGAATTGATGATGGCTATGGTGACAGAAACCTTGTATGCACCTGTGATCCGATTGATTCGTACAGGTTTGAGACTTTTAGTTTCGAAGGCTGACCCGGAGTGATCAGCTGAAGCAGCATGCCGTTCTGAAGCAACATTCATTTTCAGGGAGATTTTTTTCTCTGGAAATAATTTGTCATTTTTATTGTCTTAAATAAACAACTCAAAAAAAAACATTATGCGAAACGCGGCCTGGAACGATCTGATTGCTCTGATAGAAGGTAAGAAATTAGGCTATCAGCCTGTAGGTTTTATTATTGACAGTCCCTGGATACCCGGATGGTACGGAATTTCGAAGGTCGATTACTACTCATCGGATGAGTTGTGGCTGAAGGCCAATCTGAAAGCAAACAGCAGCTTCCCGGATGTCTGGTTTCTTCCTTCCTTCTGGTCGGAATACGGAATGTGTACAGAACCTTCGGCTTTTGGTTCGCGGATGGTGTTTCTTGAAGATTCATTACCACATGCCGACAAAATCATAAGTGATATCTCGGAAGTGGACACTCTGCCCCAGCCTAATGTAAAGACCGACGGTATGCTGCCTTTCATGATAAACAGGCTCAGACTTAATGAAAAAGCCATTAAGGACAGTGATCACCAGGTGCGCTTTGCCATTGCTCGGGGACCTCTTAACATTGCCAGCTTCCTGATGGGTACCACTGAGTTTATGATGGCTCTGGCCATTGATCCCGAGGGGGCTCATAAACTGCTTACTAAGATCACCGACTTTATCTGTGACTGGCTGCAATGGCAGAAAGAGTCCTTCCCTTCTATTGAAGGAGTCCTTGTTCTTGATGATATAATCGGCTTTGTAGGTGAGACAGAATTTACTGAATTCGTTATCCCTTATTTCAAAAGGATATTCAATTCTACAGGGGCAAAGGCCAGGTTTCTTCATAACGATGCCGAGGGCCTTATTACAGCCGGGCATCTTACTGAGATGGGCGTCAACATGTTTAATTTCTCCTTCCAGCATTCCATGGGAGAGATAAGGGAGCTTGCCGGGAAAGATGTAATCCTGGTTGGCAACATTCCTCCAAGGGATGTGATGGCTGCAGGAAGCCCTGAAGATGTTAAGGCGGCTGTCGGGAAAGCTTTTTCCGAGATTGACAGTTACGACAGGATAATCTGGTCGGTAGGAGGAGGCATGTCACCCGATGTGTCGGATCAGAATATGTCCGCTTTTATTGATGCTGTGAAGCAGAACTCAAAATGAAGCTAGAAATTATTCTGCAGTGTTCCTGACGGTCCTCAGAAAATAACCGTTAATGATGTCAGGTTGAATTAACCGAAATTACTTAAAAATGAAAAAAACACTCTTTATGCTTCTCTCTGTTCTGGTTTTTTATTCATGCGGAACAGGTGGTTCAAAAAAAGAATCGTCCGGCACAGGAACGGATCAGGGTTCTTTGGTTCAGCTCATCACCGTTGACCCGGGCCACTTTCATGCAGCCCTTGTACAGAAAAAGATGTACGGCCAGGTATCGCCCGATGTCTATGTCTATGCTCCGGAAGGGCCTGATTATCTTCAGCATCTCGACAGGATAAAGTCATATAACGAAAGGCAGGATGATCCGACATCATGGAATGAGATCGTTTATACAGGTGATGATTTCTTTGCCAGGATGCTTGAAGAGAGAAAGGGAAACGTAGTAGTTCTTTCGGGCAATAACGGTAAAAAGGCAGAGTATATAACCAGGTCGGTCAATGCCGGACTTAATGTTCTTGCAGACAAACCAATGATAATTTCTCCTGATGATTTTCCTGCGCTTAAGGATGCTTTCAGGGTGGCAGGTGAGAAAGGAATACTTCTGTATGATATAATGACTGAACGTTATGAGGTTACGACCATACTTCAGAAACTTCTTTCTCAGAACAGCGATCTTTTCGGAACCCTTGTGCCGGGGAGTAAGGAAGACCCTGCAGTAACAAAGCTGAGTGTTCATCATTTCTCCAAAATTGTATCAGGGAGCCCTCTTCTTCGTCCGGCATGGTTCTTTGATGTAGCCCAGCAGGGTGAAGGTATCGTCGACGTAACAACCCATCTGGTTGATCTGGTTCAGTGGGAATGTTTCCCGGAACAGGTGCTGAACGTCGATGATGTAAACCTTGTATCAGCCAGAAGGTGGCCGACTGTAATGTCAAAAGAAGAGTTCAGCGGGGTGACCGGGTTTGATGAGTTTCCCGACTACCTGATGAAGGATGTGAAAGACGGGAAGCTTAATGTCTTTGCCAACGGTGAGATCGTTTACCAGCTAAAGGGTGTCTGGGCCAAGGTGTCTGTTGAATGGAAGTATCAGGCTCCTGAAGGGACAGGCGATACTCATTATTCAATCATGCGCGGAACAAAATGCGACCTTTCGATAAGACAGGGAGCCGAAGAGAATTACCTGCCCACACTGTATGCAGGCAATGTGAAAGGCATGGCCATGGATGAATTCAGGGTGAAGCTTGAAGAGGCGCTTAAAGCTCTTCCTTATGATTCTCTGGAAGTCGTGGAAGCAGCCAATGACATGTTAAAGATCGTCATACCCGGGAAATACAGGGTGACACATGAGGAACACTTCGGTCAGGTAACCGAAAAATTCCTGGAGTACATGAAGCAGGGTTCACTCCCTGAGTGGGAAGTAGCAGGTATGATTACCAAGTACCATACAACCACCGGGGCTCTCAGAATGGCTACCATGCAGAAATAGGCCTGTCGCGGATTTTCAGGAAACGAACAGATCCTCGATAATAAGTGAATACAGTTGCTTAAGCTCTATCCCGGCGGCTTTGGCCTGTTTGGGTATCAGACTCTCCCTAGTCATGCCGGGTACGGTATTTATCTCGAGGAAGAATGGCTTGCTGCCGACAACAATAAAATCGACCCTGACTATTCCTTTGCAGCCCAGGATGCTGTAAATCCTGGAACTGAGGTCCTGTATCTCTGAAGTTATTTCATCAGGCATTCGGGCGGGAGTTATCTCTTCAGACTTACCGGGCGTGTATTTTGCTTCGTAGTCGAAGAACTCATTACTGCTTATTATCTCAGTAACAGGAAGAACAATGGTTTTTCCGCCAGCCCTGACAACCCCGCAGGCCACCTCACGGCCATTCATGAAAGCTTCGACCATTACTTCATCACTTTCAGCAAAGGCCTTTTCGATAGCCGGTGAGAGCTCATCTTCTGATTTTACCTTGGAAACTCCGAAACTTGAACCGCTGTCGTTGGGTTTGACGAAACAGGGAAGACCAAGTTCGTCGAGCAAACGATGTGGCTCATATTCATCTCCTTTTCTCAGAAGACGGGCTGCTGCCATCGGTATTCCATATTCCCGGAGATACAGCTTTGAAGCCTGCTTGTTGAATGTAAGGGCTGAACAGAATGCATTGCAGCTTGTATAGGGTATGCGAAGCATGTCGAAATATCCCTGTAGGAGACCATTCTCTCCCGGTGTGCCATGTATGGCAATGAAAACAGCATCAAACCTTATACGTTCATCATCTGTTTTAAGGGTGAAATCATTCTTGTCAACTGAATGGCGCCTTCCCCTGTCGTCTTCCCAGTACCAGTCATAGCCGCTTATCATTATTATATAAACACTGTACAGGGATTTGAGTTCCCCGCGTACCTCAAGGGCGCTTTTTACTGAAACAGCGGCTTCGGAAGAATTTCCGCCGGCTGCAATGGCAATTGTCCTCATCCGGGATTTTTTTTGTTTTTGCAAATTTAGGTCAAAGTAGTGCTTGGTGACTACCCGGGCCGGAATAAAAGTGACATTACATGAAAAAAAATTCAATTGAAGCCGGCTTTTGATCCTTAATTGACACTTTGTTAAAATCATCTTTTTACATCTTGCAATAATTGGATGTGTTATATTAACTTTGCTAAAGCAGGGAGACAGCCCGATAACGTTTTCGCGGGACAGCTGTGATGTATTCAGAGAACAGTACCTTAGGTTGTTTTTCCTGAAGAAGACAAGCTGACTTTCCTTTAACACTAAATTATTTACTCATGAAAAAAGGTTGTTTGATCTCGATCATTGCCGGTGGATTACTTGCACTGGTTGTTTTGGTTGGAATCCTTTGGGGTACGAGAGTGTATAACAACATGGTCTCTCTCCAGGAAGGTGTAACAAGTCAATGGGGTAATGTGGAGACCCAGTATCAGAGAAGGGCCGATCTCATTCCCAACTTTGTAAACACAGTTAAGGGAGCTGCTGCTTTTGAGCAGGAGACTCTGACCCAGGTCATTGAGGCAAGGGCGAAAGCCACCCAGGTGACCCTCGACCCGACAAATATGACCGCTGAAAACATGCAGCAGTATCAGGCAGCCCAGGGAGATCTGAGCTCAGCCCTTTCGAGGCTGATGGTGGTTATTGAGAAGTATCCCGAGCTAAAGGCAACTCAGAATTTCAGGGATCTTCAGGTCGAACTTGAAGGGACAGAGAACCGGATCTCGGTTGAGCGTCGGAAATTCAATGAGGTTGCCATGTCGTTCAATACATATATTAGAAGGTTTCCCCAGAACTTCCTTGCCGGAATGTTCGGTTTTGAGGTCAAACCCTATTTTGAATCTATGGAAGGAGCTGAAAGAGCCCCGGAGGTACAGTTTTAATAATATTGGCAGATGGAAGTCAAAGCATCTGAGTTCTTTACCAGGGAAGAGCAGGACAGGATCCGTGATGCAGTCATTGCAGCAGAATCTGAAACATCAGGAGAGATAAGGATACATATAGAGAGCTCACTTGAAGGAGATGTCCTAGACAGGGCTTCATGGATCTTCACCAGGATACGCATGCATAAGACCGAACAAAGGAATGGTGTACTTTTTTATCTGGCAGTAAGTGACAGGAAGTTTGCAATTATTGGTGATTCAGGAATAAACGCAGTCGTCGGAAATGATTTCTGGGATTCTGTAAAGGATCTTATGCAGGAGCGGTTCAGACAGGGCAGGTTCACTGACGGTCTTGTTGAAGCTGTAACGATGGCAGGCAAGAAGCTGAAGGATCATTTCCCTTTTACCCGTGACGACGTTAATGAACTGCCTGATGAAATCTCCTTTGACACCCCTCAATAAACAACTTATTATGAAAAAACGGCTGGCTGCGCCACTTACTTTACTTCTGGTTTTCACCCTGGCTATCGGGAAAGGCTTTTCACAGGATTTTCCTGAGAAACCCAACCCCCCACGGCTGGTAAATGACTATGCCGGCA
>JAVEZD010000056.1:0-13159 GCA_034003165.1 Bacteroidales bacterium
ACCCCAGCCCGACCCCGACCATCCGATGTATGGACTTTACAGGTTCAAATCAGGATTTGGGGGTGAGATGTTCCACACGCTTGGATGCTGGGACTATCCCTTTGATCAGGGAAAATATAACACTTTCCGATCGATGGAACTCGCTCAGAAAGGCTATCACGATAGCTGACCATGGCAGATTCCTAATGGAGCTGATCCCCGTTACCGCTTACCAGCCACCGCCGCCACCGCCGCCGCCGCCGCCACCGGCACTGCCTCCACCACCGCTTCCTGAAGAGGAGCCGGGAGCGGTTGATGCTGAAGAGATGGCCGAAGAAAAGCTTTTTCCCATAGCCGAAGTGAAGTGAACAGGTGAAAAAGCAGCCGTTGCGGCTCCGGTACCGGCATACCATGCGGGGTTGTATGTTTTTACATCCTGCATGGAACGGGTGAGGGCATCCTCAAACTTCTTTCCCCACTGATTCTCAACACCAAGGGCAATGGCGAAAGGGAGTAGTTTCTCAAAACGCTCTACTGTAAGATCGGGTTCATGCATCATATTTAGCTGATCCTTTTCTGCCACCGACAGGTACATTTTGAACCCTTCCGCCTCATCCATCAGGGCCCTCCCCTTTGGTGTCGGAGCTTTCATAAGCCACGAAAAGAGTATTGCCAGTCCAGTAAGAAGAAAAATAAGCACAAACGGAATGGCAGGGTTGGGAGATATGACAAAAGTGATGACAACCAGGCCCACCGAAACGAGAATTCCCGGAAGGAGATGCTTTGCATTAAGGTTGAAGTAAACAGGTATCATCTTAGCCTTAAGGATCTTTTCTGCTTCACCCCTTGCTTTCTGAAATATACTGTGATTCTTATTGTCAAGTTCTATCTGGTCACCTGCAGAAAACAGGGCTGTCGCCAGGGCCTTTTCTTCCGGGGTCAGGTTTGCTGCTGAACCGGGGATAAGCTCAAGAGAGTATTTTTTCTTAGTCTTTAATATTTTGAGGTAGCCTTTCACTGCCATATTAACAAAAGCTGATGTTACCACCTCGTTTTTCATACCCATGGCCGAAAGGTACGCTGTATCGGATGGACTGAATCCTTCAGGAGGATCGAAAAGAGGTATTATGGTTCCTTTAGCCGGATCTTTACCCGCGCTCTTCCACCTTCTGAAGTATAGAAGGACCACTACTACCAATCCAGCCAGTGCAAAAAGTATATGCAGATTGTCACGGAGGAAATACGTCATCCGCTTAAGGGCTGAGGGGCGGTCGACGAATCCCTTTGGCCATGCCACGGCAAAAGTGAGCTGTTCCTGAGGCTGAAGAGGCCTTGTAGTCCTGAGAGTGACCACATTCCCATCCTCACTGAACTCACAGTCACAGTCAGTTGACCCGGCGTAGCCTGTCCAGGCAGCCTTCTGAACAACGGATGCCCCATCGGGAAGTTTTATAGCGACAGTGGCAGTCTCAATGGGAAAGGCCCAGTCACCACCAATGGCATTATAGTAAAGCTCATCGTAGTCATCAAAAAAACCTGTTTGCCTGGTTGTTGTGAAAGTAAGGCTGTAATTGTAGATCCCGGGGGTCAGTTCAACATTGCTGTCGCCAATATATACAACGACGCCGTTCTGCTTTTCTTCAGTGAACCAGGGCTCGGGAGAGTCGTTCTTCAGTACTTCCTTCACTTCAAACCCGACCTTGAAACGGTTGCCCAGCCTGTCCCTGTACTTTGTTGGAAAACTCCTGTATATACCCCTCTTTATTGCGTTACCTTCCGCAACAACACTTATCTGTTCCCTGACCTGCAGGGTTCCATCCTTTCCTATCTCTGCAAATATATCATACGATAGGATCCTTTCCTGAGAACTTGCTGAAAACGCTGTCAGCAGTAAAAAAAGGAAGATAGCTACTGTTTTCATATCGAAGATATTACATACTGAATTCAGGGACTTCTCTTTCAGATTCATTACCTATATCAAAAAACTCTTCCTTACTGCGGCCCGATATCCCTGCCACAATATTTGAAGGAAATTGTTCAATCAGGATGTTATAGTTACGAACCGTCCCGTTATAATAACGGCGCGCTTTCTGAAGATCATTTTCAACCTTTGAGATTTCCTTCTGAAGCTCCAGAAAGTTCTGACTGGCCTTAAGCTCAGGGTAGTTTTCAACAACTACAAGCAGCTTGCCAAGAGCCTTTGACAAACCCACCTCAGCCTCCTCGGTTTCCCTGATATTCGATGCAGACATTCCGCGGGTACGAAGGTCGGTGATGGCCTCCAGGAGATTCCTCTCATGTACGGCATAAGCCTTAACGGCCTGAACAAGAAGCGGAATCAGGTCATGACGCTTTTTAAGCTGAACATCAATCCCGCTCCAGGCTTCCCTTACATAATTATATAGTCTGACAAGCCTGTTATACACATAAAGGAAGAATCCCCCGGTTACTAATGCTATTGCAACAATTATAAAAGCCACTGTCTTAAATATTGGTTAAAGTTTTGGAAGTCTTTATTTTCAAATATATAAAAAATAACACAGACATTTTTTTCATCATATAATAATTGATTTTAATGGTATGATGGAACCCACATGCAGGTGATTATTATAATATTGTGTTTTTGTATTCAAATACATGCGGGTTTCATCGGGCTTTATGCCGATAGTAATATGAATATTTTCACCCTTCAGGTCAGGCAGGTAAAAAATGTTTTTAAATTTAACTGTCATAACAAAAATATTAAAATGAACTGCCGGCTCTGCGATACTACCGGAACTGCTTTTTAAAGGACATGACAAAAGGGTTGTGTCCTGGTTTCCAAATGGGAAGGAAAGTCCGTTATAAGGTTTAAGGTTCCGGAACATGATGCAAGGAAGCTATCGGGATAATGACTATTTTGAACCGGGAAAATCAACAACCTTAAAGTATGAAAGAAAGGCTGAGTGAAAAATGGATTAAGGCTTCAATAACCGGGACCATATGGGCTGCCTCTGAAATAGTACTGGGAAGTTTCCTTCACAACCTCAGGGTTCCTTTCAGCGGTAATATCCTTACTGCCATCGGAATAATTATACTTATATCAATCAGTTATATCTGGACTGATAAAGGGCTGATATGGCGATCCGGTATCATATGTGCCCTTATGAAGACCATGTCGCCCAGCGCGGTAATCTTCGGTCCCATGATAGCCATCCTTGCCGAAGCCTTTCTTATTGAATCATCTGTCCGACTTCTCGGAAGAACATATGCAGGCTATCTGACCGGGGCCATGCTTGCAATGTCGTGGAACCTCTTTCAGAAAATTGCCAATTATATTATCTTCTACGGAGCCGGTATAATAGATGTCTACAACAACCTCATCGGAATGGCGGGGAAGGAACTCGGTATAGGGACAGATATAGGATGGTTCCCTGTAATAATACTGCTTGTGGTTTTCGCCCTTTTCGGAATAGTGTCGGGCATCATAGGTATCAGTGTCGGGAAAAAGATGAAAAAACAGCCTTCAGCCGGTGTTTCGCTTCCTGAAGGTAATGGTTCACGTTCGATGAGGCCCCCTGCCACAACAGATTTCAGGCATTCCCTGGTCTGGCTTCTTGCCGACTTTGTCCTTATGATAGCCTGCCTCTCACTTATCACCTTCAGCTCATGGATGATCTGGGGTCCTGTAGTTACTTCAGTAATAATTCTATGGTCGCTTAAATATAAAAGGGCCCTGCGCCAGCTGTCGAGACCAAAATTCTGGCTGTTCTTCGTATTTATTACACTTATCACTGCCTTTGCCCTTTCGCAGGCACAGAAGGGAGAGGTAACGTGGCAGCAGGGCCTGCTCACTGGCATCCAGATGAACTTCAGGGCGGCGGTTATCATTGTAGGCTTTTCTGTTCTGGGCACCGAGTTATACAATCCCCGCATAAGGGATTTCTTTATGAAGACCACCTTTAAAGATCTGCCCCTGGCCCTCGAGCTGTCAGCCGAAAGCCTTCCTTCTTTCATTGCTTCGGTTCCTGATTTTAAAAGCCTTGTCCGCAATCCCGTCAGTCTGTTTTACCGGATCTTATCCCGTGCTGAAGAAAGATTAAGTGAAATAAGGGGCAGAAATGCTTCTTCAACCCGGGTATTC
This sequence comes from Bacteroidales bacterium, assembly GCA_034003165.1. Taxonomy (GTDB): domain Bacteria; phylum Bacteroidota; class Bacteroidia; order Bacteroidales; family VadinHA17; genus LD21. Next base: position 4,103 of record JAVEZD010000056.1, read on the forward strand.
ATTGTGACTGGTTCAGCCGGACAGGGTAAAACCACATTTGTAAGGCGACTTGTTGAAATACTTAAGGAAGACGGAGTCAAACCTGGAGGCATTACTTCTGAGAGGATAGTGGATGGATCTAACACAAGCGGTTATGATATTGTTAATGTTGCCACCGGTGAAAGGAAGGCCTTCCTGAGATCGGAGGGACATGACGGATCGGAGAGGATAGGACGCTTCTATATCGATAATGAGGGACTTGAGGCAGGAAGAACCATTCTTGGGCAGGCGGAAGGTGATATTATTGTCATTGACGAGGTCGGAAGGCTGGAGATCGCGGGCGGAGGTTGGGCTCCTTCCCTGGATGCTCTGCTTGCCCGGTCGCAGAAGACGATTCTGCTTGCCGTAAGGGATTCGTTTGCAGAAGAGGTTATACGGAAATGGAGCCCCGGTGGTGTGCTCATCTTTAAAGCCCGGGAAACAGAGGTCCATGAAGCCGCCTCGACCATACTTAAACAAGTCGCTTTAAGGCAATAGCTTATTAATATTCAGATAATCAAATTTTTGTCCTTTTCCTTACAAGCAGATAACCTGTTCTGAAAAAATAGACTATAGGCATAACAAGCATATGCATCAGCTTGGTATAGGGAAAGATCATTATTATGACAAGTCCCAGAAAAATGTGAATCTTATAAATTATGCTGTGGGAAGCTATAACGGCACCGGCATCAGGCTGAAAAGTAATTACCTTCTGAGCCCAGACTCCAAGGGCTGAATAATTCTCAACGGACCCCTGTGCCGTTGTAGCAACTGAGATAAGACCAAGAGCCGCCTCTGCCAGAAGAAGGATAATTATAAAATAGTCATGGAAACTGCTTGTCTTTTTTACAGAAATAACAAAGAACCTGCGGTAAACAAGAAGCAACATCCCTGCTAATGCCATGATACCGAAGAGGGTTCCCATACTAAGGGCAATAATTCTTTTTGTCTCGGTGGTCATAATCAGATGGTACAGCTTCTCGGGGATGAAGAGAGTAAAATGACCCAGCAGCACTGCAAGGATGCCAATATGGAAGAGGTTGCTTCCCGGCATAATCCGGTCGTCGGCAAGCAACTGAGTCGATCTGGCCTGAATACTTTTATTGGCATAGATGATCCGGGTTATCAGTCCGAACCAGAAGACCGCGAAAGCAATGTGCGGAAGGTATGTAAATAAAAGATTATTTATATAATTTCCCATGGCTTATTAGTTTGGTTTTCAGGGTTAAGAGTCTCACAGCCGAAAGCAGGTGGCTCGTTGTACAGTTCATCGCAACCTTCATTCAGGATGTTGCCTGCACCAGCTTCAGGTACTTCATCGCCGGGTTTTTCTGATGACAGAGAAATTATTGCCTCAAAAACATGCCTGTAAGGGTTATTGTTTTTCTTAAGTACCAAACAGATCCTGTTTATGACATTTACAGGCTGGGAAAGCAGTTCAGCCGCTTTTGGCATTTCAATGTCAGAAATAAACTCCAGAAATACCGGAAGGTAATCGGGCAGTTCACCTTGTGTAAGTACGAGACCATTGTCCCTATAGAACTCAAGAAGGTCGTTCATGGCCTGTCCTCTTTCCTTTGAATCACCTTTCAGATGTTCAAAGATATACAGGGATGTGTTCCTTGAGGTGTCGAACAGGCTCACATAAGAGGCCTGCCAGTCGATCAGGTCCATATCTGAGTAAAAGGCTGCAAATTCCCTGATGCCTTCCAGAATCCTGTCGTCAAGGATTTTTTCCTTCTGCAGCTCCCCGGTACCTTCATAAAGGAAAGTCTGAAGGTCGCGGCCCGGATAAGACAGAAAATGTGATAATACCCTGAATGTCTTTATCATACTACATTCCTCCAAAAAGATTTTTCATACTACCTTTACCCTTGGCCTGATCGCCTGTGAACCCGCATCCTGCCTTATCCCCGAATGCGTTACCCGAATATTCCCTGTGTGAAGTGGGGATGACGTAGCGATCGCGGTAATGGGCCAGAGCCATCAGCTTATACATTTCTTCAGCGACAACCGGTGATAGACCTGCTGCATCCAGTACCCCTGTGTTGATCTCATTGTCGACTGTCTTGCTTCTCATGTAGCTTCTCATGGCAAGCATCTTCTTAAGAGCATCTTTAACAGGCTTTTCATCGCCAGCTGTGAACATGTTTGCAAGATACCTGACAGGGATTCTCATCTGTTCGACTTCAGGCAGAATACCATTGATTCCTTCTTCAGCACCTGTAGCCGATGAAACAACAGGAGAAAGCGGCGGAACATACCATACCATCGGAAGCGTCCTGAATTCGGGATGAAGCGGGAAAGCCAGCTTCCATTCAACCGCCATTTTGTAAACAGGAGATGCAGCTGCAGCATCAAGCACATTCTGCAGGATCCCCTGCTCAAGGGCAAGTTTTATAATAACAGGGTCGTGTGGATCAAGGAAAAGATCAAGATGATCGTTGTACAGAAATTTCTCATTCTCCCCGGAGGCTGCACTTAATATTTTATCGGCATCATAGAGGATTATGCCAAGGTATCTTATCCTTCCAACGCACGACTCGGAGCAGATTGTCGATTCGCCGTTTTCAGTCCTGGGATAGCACATAATGCATTTCTCAGACTTCCTTGTTTCCCAGTTGAAGTATATTTTCTTGTAAGGACAAGCACTGACACACTGCCGCCATCCCCGGCAACGATCCTGATCAATAAGAACTATCCCATCCTCCTCCCTCTTGTATATTGCACCGGAGGGGCAGGCAGCAACACATGCCGGATTGAGGCAGTGCTCGCAAAGGCGTGGAATATACATCATAAATGAATTTTCGAATCGCGCATAGATCTCTTTTTCAACATCCCTGAAATTTGAATCCATGCTACGTTTTGAGAACTCCCCCCCCAGGTTATCTTCCCAGTTGGCTGATTTTTCGATCTTATGCATGACCTTGCCTGTGATAGCTGAAAATGGTCTGGCCGATGGCGGGGTCCGGAAACGTCCTCCGCTGTGTAGAACAGAATAATTAAAAGTATAAGGTTCATAATAATCACCTATCTGAGGCATGAAGGGGTTGGCAAAGATATTCTTCATTATTCCCGCCTTACTTCCGGCAGCGGGAATCAGTTTTCCACGACTGAGTTTCCAGCCACCTTTCCAGCGTTTCTGGTTCTCCCAGTCATCGGGATAGCCTATACCCGGCTTTGTCTCGACATTATTGAACCAGGCATATTCCACACCCTTTCTGGAAGTCCAGACATTCTTACATGTAACCGAACAGGTATGGCATCCGATACATTTATCGAGATTAAGTACCATTGCCAGCTGAGCACGTATCTGCATAGTAGTGGTTTTTAGTTAGCTTCTTTATCATTCCATTCTGCCTTCCGGAGCTTCCGGATGATTACGAACTCGTCACGGTTTGAACCTATAGTACCGTAATAATTGAATCCATAGCTTAGGTGGGCATATCCGCCTATCATATGAGTAGGTTTAAGGCTTAGTCTTTCGACCGAATTATGAACTCCTCCTCTGTTCCCGTTAATCTGATTCACAGGCATATTGACTGTTCTCTCCTGGTTGTGGTACATAATAAGGGCACCCTCCGGTACTCTCTGCGATACAATCAGGCGGGCCACTGATGCTCCGTTACAGTTGAACACTTCTATCCAGTCGTTGTCTACCAGACCGATCTTTCCTGCGTCAGCCTCACTGAGCCATGCCACCGGTCCGCCTCTCCCAAGGGTCAGCATTATCAGGTTATCTGACCACGAGGAGTGTATGGTCCATTTATTGTGCGGGGTCATCATGTTAATAACCAGATATTCATCATCACTCCCGGTTTTGTCAAGCACGGTTCTTACTGATTTGGTGTTTACCGGAGGTTTGTAGCAAACCAGATTCTCTCCGAAAGCAGTCATCCAGGGGTGGTCCTGGTAGCTTGTCTGCCTTCCGGTAAGGGTTCTCCAGGGTATCAGTTCATGAACATTAGTATAGCCGGCATTGTACGACACCTCTTCTGAATCGATGCCGCTCCAGATAGGAGAGGTGATTATCTTCCTTGGCTGATGCAGAAGGTCAGCAAACCGGATCTTTTCTTCCTTACGGCCTTCAGCAAGATGCCTGTGATTCCGGCCTGTTGTCCTTTCCAGAGCTTCCCAGGCTTTTATTGCCACATGTCCGTTCGTTTCGGGGGCAAGAGTGAGAATAACCTCGGCAGCCTGAATTTCAGTCTCAATCTTTACCAGGCCCTCCGTTTCACCCTCATTTACTGAAACACTGTTAAGCTTTTTAAGTAGTCCGACTTCCTCATCTGTTTTCCACGATATACCTTTCGAGCCGTTTCCGGCTTTCTCCATCAGAGGGCCAAGAGTGGTGAATCTGTTGTAGGTTCCGGGATAATCTCTTTCAAGTCCGATTATCCTGGGCATATTCTTCCCTGGTTTAAGCTCAAGGCCATGCTCTTTCCAGTCACAAGCTTCCGAGGTATCTGATAACTCCATCGGGGTGTCGTGTTGAAGAGGGAGCAGTACCACATCCTTTTCCTTCCCAAGATATCCGGGAGCCAGCTCAGAGAACTTAAGAGCAAGACCTTTGAAAATATCCCAGTCGGAACGTGACTCCCACAGCGGATCAACAGCCTTTGAGAAAGGATGGATGAAGGGATGCATGTCAGAAGTGCTCAGATCGTCTTTCTCATACCATGTTGCTGCCGGAAGTATTATGTCGGAATGGAGGGCAGTGGTCGACATCCTGAAGTCAAGAGTCACAAGGAGATCCAGCTTCCCTTCGGGCGCCTTATCGTGCCATTTTACCTCCGACGGGAGCTGGCTGCCCTGTTTCTTCAGATCTTCTCCAAAAACAGAATTCTGAGTTCCAAGAAGATGTTTCATGAAATATTCCATCCCTTTTGCGCTCGATCCCAGAAGGTTCGATCTCCATACAAAAAGGTTCCTGGGGAAGTTTTTCGGATTATCCGGATCTTCAGAGGCAAGGGTAAGCTCATTATTTCTGAGTTTCGAAGTGATGAATTCTTCAATATCCCGTCCCTCTTTTTCAGCCTCCCTGCACAGAGTAAGAGGATTTTCACTGAGTTGAGGGCCAGATGGAAGCCATCCCATCCTTTCGGCCTTCACATTGCAGTCGATCATTGATAGTCTGCCCCATTCATCACTGCTGGCAAGGGGGGAGACAAGCTCAGAAAGACCTACCTTCTCATAGCGCCACTGGTCGCTGTGCATATAAAAAAATGAAGTAGTGTTCATCTGGCGGGGCGGACGGTTCCAGTCGAGGGCAAAGGCAAGGGGAAGCCAGCCTGTCTGGGGACGAAGTTTCTCCTGCCCCACGTAATGTGCCCAGCCACCGCCGGATTGCCCGACACACCCGCATAGCATAAGCATATTGATTGCGCTCCTGTAGATCATGTCGGTATGAAACCAGTGGTTTACACCAGCCCCTATGATTATCATTGACCTTCCCGAAGTCGTAGCTGCGTTTTCGGCAAACTGTCGTGCGGTTGAGATGACCTGAGAAGCCGGAACACCGGTAATCTTTTCCTGCCAGGCCGGTGTATAGGGCAGGTCTTCCTCATAATTCACTGCTGAATTCCTGTCATCAAATCCTCTGCCTACACCATAGCCGGCGGCCATCAGGTCAAATACAGTACAGAAAAAGAAACTTCCGTCGGGGGATTTTTTTACTGGAACCTTCCTTGTTATTATCTCAGGATGATCAGTGTAACCAAAGTATTCGTGACTGTAGGTCTTTCCCCCGAAATAGGGGAACGAAACCTCTGCTGTATCCTCAATCGCACCGATAACCGAAAGCATGGGATCAACCGGCTTCCCGCTCACTGAATCCCTGAGCTCAAGGTTCCATTTTTTACTTTCGTCCCATCTTGATCCGATAGTTCCGTTGGGAACAACCATACTACCTGTTGTCTTATCTAAGATGACAGGTTTCCATTCAGCATTTTTCTCTCCGGATCTTTCGTTTTTAAGGTCCGAAGCCCTTACAAGACGTCCCGGGACAGAACGTCCGTCTTTGTTTTCAATCTTTACCAGAAAGGGAAGGTCGGTATACTGAATGGCATAGTTGTAAAACCAGGGAGTTTCCTTTTCGATATAGAACTCCTTAAGGATCACATGCCCCATAGCCATGCCAAGAGCCGAATCAGTTCCCTGCTTCGGTTTCATCCACAGGTCCGCAAATTTGGCTGCATCATTGTAGTCGGGCGAGATATTTATGACCTTTGTTCCCTTATATCTTACCTGCGTATAAAAAGGCGAATCCGGAGTTCTGGTAAGAGGTACATTTGATCCCCACAACATGAGAAAAGAAGAATTGTACCAGTCGGCACTTTCAGGAACGTCAGTCTGTTCACCCCAGGTTTGAGGAGAAGCCGGAGGGAGGTCACAGTAGAAATCATAAAAACTAAGAACAAGTCCACCAAGCAGGCTCATATACCTTGCTCCCGACGCATATGAAACCATAGACATGGCCGGAATGGGAGTAAATGCTGCAAGCCTGTCAGGGCCATAAGTCATTATGGTGTAAATGTTGGCAGCAGCAATTATTTCATTTACCTCATCCCAGTCAGCCCGTATCATTCCTCCCAGTCCGCGTTGGGCTTTGAATTCTCTGGTCAGGGCCTGATCATTCATCATGGTTTTCCAGGCTTCTACCGGACTGCTATTTAAAGTCTTAGCCTTACGGTATGCCCTCACAAGTGATCCGCGGATCATCGGGTATTTTATCCTGTTGGTACTGTAAAGATACCATGAGTAGCTTGCACCCCGCGGGCAGCCTCTTGGTTCATGGTTGGGAAGGTCAGGTCTTGTCTCAGGATAATCAGTCTGCTGAATCTCCCAGCTTACAAGGTTATTCTTTACATAGATTTTCCATGAGCATGACCCTGTGCAGTTTACTCCATGAGTCGACCTGACAACCTTGTCGGATTGCCAGCGGTTCCTGTAAAATCCTTCCCAGTCGCGTTTTTCAGCCGTGGTGACAATATGCTTATCAGTGCTTTTCTTAACGGTTCTGCTGAAATATACCAGTTTGTTTAACAGACTCATTGGCTATATTATTAAATTCCGATGTTAGTGATTACTTTGTCAGGCTCTTCCCCTTTTCCTTATCAGGACATAGATTATAAGCAGGTTTATGGCTGAAAGGACCGTGAAGACCAGGAAGCCCCTGGCATAACCCTCAGTCCCGTATTTCCCAGCTATGGCCCCCATAACCGGAGGAAGAGCAAACCCTCCGAATGCCCCCAGTCCGCCGATCCATCCCGAAGCTCCCCCGACTGCCTCAGGGATATAAGACGGAACAAGCTTGAAAATAGCTCCGTTTGAAATCCCCATCCCAAAAGCCAGCAGTATCACTATCAATATACTGGACAGGACTCCTGAAGAAAACGACAGCATGGCTGCAGAAATAAGGATAAGTGACATTGATACAAAAACAGTCCTTTCACCGCCAAACCTGTCGGCAACTTTTCCTCCATAAACACGAAGTAACGATGCAAGTATTGAGAAGATTGCAGTGAACAGACCTGCCTTTACCCCATCAAACTGCTGAAATTCAATCCAGTATGTTGGAAACCATGCCGTAAGGGCTATAAAGCCTCCGAAGGTCGTAAAATAAAGAACTACAAGCGCCCATGTGGCAGGAATGGCAGCTGAGGTCATAAGGCTCTCCTTAACCCCACCCGAGGGGAAAATTTCCTGTCCGTATTCAGCGGCCTTTCGCCTTGCTTCCCCATCTGAAAGACCTGCCTTCCTTAACTGGAAAAAGTATGCATTCTGCCCCAGGATACCATAAAGCACAGTACCAAGAAGAAGAAACAGAAACCAGGCAAAATAAGCTGATATAAAACCAAAACGGGTTAGGAAAAGAGGCAAAACAATTGAAAAAATCCCCGGAGCCAGATTCCCCAGTCCACCGAAAGTACCTAAAGCACTTCCCTGTCTGCCACGTGGAAACCAGTAAGAGGTCTGGGCAATACCTACCGAAAATGTTGCAATCCCACATCCGCTAAGAAAGCCAAAAAACAATACAAGCCCATACATGCCTTTCATCCCGTCGGGGTAAGAGGTGTGAAGTAAAAGTGTTACGCCTCCCAAACCAACGGCACTAAGGATCATAAGAATCAGAAAAGGAATCTTTCCTCCTGTAATATCGACCCAGGCCCCGAAAGGGATACGCAACAGCGATCCTGATAATGACGGGATGGCTATCAACAGCCCCAGCAAGGCAGGAGTCAGATCCATTGCATCCCTGAATTTAACGGCTGTGGGACCGTACAGAGCCACAGCAGCAAAGCCGAAAAAAAAGCCCAGGGTTGTACCCAGTAAACCCCTGGAAGGAGAACCTTTAATTTCCATAAATAGCCAAAGTTAATTTATGCAATTTATCCAAAACAATTCAACTGCCCCTAAAAGACTTCAAATATTACAACGACTTTACCTGATACACAATTATGATACACAATTATGATACACAAATATGACTTACAATGTGGTGCCGGAATTAGTCATTTTAGTTAATTTTTATTATCCAAATGAAAAATGTAACTTATTTCTGATTGCTTTTCAGGCATTTTTTAAATATTGATTATGCCCTGATAATTTTGTTTTATTATCTTTATTTCAGGAACAAACATCTGCCTGACGGAGAAAGTAAACAGTTCTCTACTTAACTGAATAAACAGGTTGTGCTTATTACCGGTGTAATCTCAGCATGGTGAGCCAAACTCTGCCTGCTGGTTAATCAGTAAAAAGTGATAGTCCTGTATCCGGAGAGATGCATGACTGTAAATACAAATGGTAAAAGATCTGGTATGAGAACAATGGCATTCAGATTAATACTGACCATTCTGAGCCTGACAGCTGCCCAGACTGTGATCAGGGGACAGTCCCGGACTGTACCGGCGCCGGTCTCACCTCAGGTCAATCCCGACAGGACAGTCACCTTCCGTTTCGAAGCCCCATCAGCAAAATCGGTGTTGCTCAGTGCCCAGTTCCCGGGAACACCACTGCCAATGGAAAAAGATGAATCAG
>JAVEZD010000057.1:0-2551 GCA_034003165.1 Bacteroidales bacterium
TAATTGCATGTGCCGGTAACTTCCATGGTCGTACCATAACAATCATATCCATGTCGACCGACCCCGATGCCACGCAGCATTACGGGCCCTTCACCCCTGGATTCGAGATCATTCCCTACAACGACCTGGATGCCCTTGAAAAGGCTCTCGCCGATCCGGATGTGGCCGGATTCCTTGTTGAACCCATTCAGGGCGAAGCCGGTGTTTTTGTCCCCGATGAAGGGTATCTCAAAAAAGCATATGACCTTTGCAAGTCAAAAAACGTTCTGTTCATAGCCGATGAGGTACAGACAGGTATTGCCCGTACAGGAAAACTCCTGGCCTGCGACCATGAAGGAGTAAGGCCGGATATCCTGATTCTGGGGAAAGCCCTCTCAGGTGGTATAATGCCTGTATCTGCCGTACTTGCTGACGACGAGATTATGCTTACCATTCTCCCCGGAGAACATGGTTCAACATTCGGAGGCAACCCCCTGGCATGTAAGGTGGCTGTTGCCGCACTGAGTGTCATCAAAGATGAGAAGCTTGCAGAAAATGCCGATCGTCTGGGTAAGATATTCAGGTCTGAACTGCAGAGCATCAACTCTGAAATGATTGAGACAGTTAGGGGAAAAGGTCTTCTTAATGCCGTTGTTATAAGACCAAAAAACGGAAAGACAGCCTGGGATGTTTGTATTGCCATGAAGGAAAATGGTCTTTTAGCCAAGCCTACCCATGAACATATTATAAGGTTTGCTCCTCCCCTTGTTATAACTGAAGCACAACTGAAAGAGGCTTTATCGCTCATCAGGGAAACTTTTAAACTATTCGCCTGAGAATTTGTTTAAAATAAAGCTTTATACCTGACGGGTACGTCCTGTCATATTATTTGTTATGGATAAACGGAAAGACTCTGCATTGTTCGCCAGAGCCCTGCCTTTTCTGACAGGAGCTATAATTCTATTGCTTTCATGCACTATTGATGATGATCCTGAGGTTACCAGGAAGGAGCTCCGGGATCATATCATGGTGCTTTCTTCCGATTCCCTGTCTGGAAGAATGACAGGCAGTGCAGGAGACAGTCTTGCCGCCATATATATAAGAAATGAGTTCCTGAGAAGCGGTCTCCAACCTCTTTCAGGCAACGGCTTCCAATATTTTGAAGTCACGAACCGTCTTTTACCCGGACCAGGATCTTTCCTTAGTCACAATGGAGTGGATTATGTCAGCGGTAAGGACTTTATGCCTGAGGAGTTCTCGGAGAGCAGCAGTGCAAAGGCAGAGGTTGTATTTGCAGGTTACGGGTTCAGAGCCGATGGGGAAGCCCTTAAATGGGACGATTATAATAATATTGAAGTAAAAGGCAGATGGGTTATGATACTCAGGGGCGATCCGGAACCGGATGAACCCATGAGCGAATTCGTAGCTTTCAGTAACGACAGGGACAAGGTCATGGTTGCCAAAGACCTTGGAGCAGCAGGGGTTCTGATGGTATCGGGACCTGCTTACGATAAGGGCGAAGGCTTCCCCTCCTATTCAACAGAGGGCTTCTCAGCGGGTATACCTGTACTGAGACTAAAAAGGGAACTGGCTGACAGGATACTTGAAGGTTCAGGCCATACAATAGCCTCACTTGAGGAGACTCTCAACGAGACAAGGAAACCAGCAGGCTTCGCGACAGGGAGTGTTATCTCGGCAGGTTCGGAACTGGTAGCCGACAAATCACATACAAGGAATGTTGTTATGGTGCTACAGGGAGAAGATGAACAGCTCCGTAACGAGTATGTGATAATGGGAGCACACTTCGACCACCTGGGCATGGGAGGAGCTTCCAGCAGGGTTCCCGACACTGTCGCCATACATCATGGTGCTGATGACAACGCCTCAGGGGTAAGCCTGATGATCGAACTTGCCGAAAAGCTTGCTGCAACAAAGGGAAGCCATAAAAGATCAGTTATCTTCATTGCCTTCAGCGGCGAGGAAAAAGGACTCCTGGGTTCGAAACACTTTACTGAAAACCCGCTTGCCGACCTTACCAGGGTCAATGCCATGTTAAACCTCGACATGGTCGGAAGGCTGAGAGATGACAACTCCCTGCAGATAGGAGGCGTGGGTACGGCTGAAGGACTGAGAGACAGCGTTCTGGCAACAAGCGACACCAACAGGGTCAGGATAACAATGATGAATGAGGGCTACGGACCGTCGGATCACTCTTCGTTCTACGGAAAAGACATACCGGTTCTTTTCTATTCGACAGGTGCCCACCTCGATTACCATACACCCTATGACACATGGGACAAGATAAACTACGAAGGCATGGTCTCCATCTCTGAACATATTTACAGGATAACGACCAGTCTTGCCGGTATGCCGGGCAGGCTCAGATTCACTGAAGCAGGTCCGAAGACAGGAACAAGCGTTTCGATGAGGCGAGGTGGAGTAACACTTGGAATTATGCCCGACTTTGCCGGAAACGTTAAGAACGGCCTTCGTGCCGACTTTGTGACTGAGGGGAAACCTGCTGCCCTTGGAGGGATGAAGAAGGGAGATATAATAACTTCAATAAACGGCA
>JAVEZD010000057.1:2651-12869 GCA_034003165.1 Bacteroidales bacterium
GCCACTGCCTTTTACCGCCGTTTTAAAACCAATGAGGATTATATAAGGACTGATTTTCAGTTCAGATCGTATCCCATCGATTCGCGGATTATGAACGGGTTATTCGGGATCACTGAAGAGAAAGGTCTTTATGCCGATATCCCCCAACAGCCACCGGCAGGAAAACTTGAATATTATATCGAACTTAGAAGCAGGGAAGGAACCCGGACTTTCTTCAGTGAGTCACCAATAGTGATAAGATATAAAGGTGCCGTACCCGGCTGGGTGCTCGCTCCTCATGTAATAATAATGTTCATTGCCATGCTGTTTTCAACTCTGGCAGGCTTGATGAGTATTACAAAACATCCCGATTTCAGAAAGTACACTCTTTACACCCTCCTGCTTCTGGCTGCCGGCGGAATGATTCTCGGTCCGGTGGTACAGAAATATGCTTTCGGTGATTTCTGGACAGGAATCCCGTTTGGCTGGGACCTGACAGATAACAAGACGCTCATCGCCTTTTTATTCTGGATACTTGCCTGGATCATGAACAGAAAAAAGGAAAGGCCGGGCTATACAGCTCTTGCAGCCCTTGTCCTTTTGCTTGTTTATTCAATACCTCACAGTATGTTCGGATCGGAACTCAACTATGAAAGCGGAGAAGTCGTTCAGGGACTTATTCTTCTGCTTTTTCAGACTGATTTTAAAAAAAATTTAAATTGAATGCAGCACTGTAATAAATACCACGTCTTTTGTATGAAAAACTTAAGAACGTGGGTGCAGCATTACAAACAGAAACAAGTCTTTATGCAAAGATGGCTAATGTAGAAGCGGCATTCAGGAATCTTCACCAGGATCTCCTCGATGGTTGCAAAGCCGGAGATCAGAAGGCACAGTTCCAGATATACAAATTGTACTACAAGGCAATGTACAATACAAGTCTGAGGATTGTAAATGATACGATGGAAGCGGAGGATATAATGCAGGAATCATTCCTGTCGGCCTTTGAAAAGATTGATACTTATTCCGGGACGGTCAGTTTCGGTGCCTGGCTCAAGAAGATTGTTGTTAACCGGTCACTCGATGCACTGAGCAAAAAGAAAGCGGTCTTTGAAGATATTGAAAGTCATATTGAGATAAGAGATTACAGCGAAGAGGATAACTCGGGAAGAGAGGAAATGGATATCAGGGTTGAAGAGATAAAAGAAGCTATCGAAAGCCTCCCTGACGGTTACAGGATCATCCTCTCCCTTTATCTGCTCGAGGGATATGACCATGACGAGATAAGTGATATACTGGGAATCAGCAGCAGTACTTCGCGATCTCAGCTCTCGCGGGCGAAACAGAAATTAATTGCTGAACTTAAGATCAAGGAAAATACAGGAAGATGAAAAATATAGAAGACATAATCAGGAATAACGCGGATTTTTTCGACGCTGATCCTCCTGCCGGACACTTCGACAGGTTCAATAAAAAACTCGAGTCCAGGTTTGGAACCGTTACAGTAAAGAAAAGTATAGTACCATACCTTCTCAGGGCAGCGGTTGTCACTCTACTCGTTACACTCTCATCATTGTGGACATGGGATAATTTTATAAGACCCGAAAGCAAAAGGATGAGCCTCAGTGAGGTCTCACCCCAGTACCGCGAAGTTGAAAATTACTATATACACCAGGTGAGCCTTATGGAGGGTGAACTCTCAGAAATTGAAATGAACAACAACCCGGAACAGAAAGAGATGCTTCTGGATGAGCTCAAAACCATGGACTCAGTTTATGTCGCCCTTCAGAAAGACCTCAAGGCAAATCCGAATGATGAACGTATAATAAATGCTATGATAGAACACTACCAGACTAAAATTGAAGTCATGGGATTCATAGTCGATCAGTTACAAGATATAAGGAACGAAAACCATAATACTCCGGAAAATGAAAACGTCAATCTATAAATCAGGCCTGCTCCTTCTCCTGGCACTGACCTTTACCGGTCTTTCGCTTGAGGCACAGGAAGTGTCGAAGGAATACCATAAGGAGTACACAACAAATGAAAATACTACTCTCAGCATTAATAACAAATACGGAGATGTGGTTGTCCGTACATGGGACAGAAACTCCATAGTGATTGATGTGAAGGTGACCATTCTGCTTCCCAACAGGGATAGAGCCGAGAAACTTCTCAGTTACATCGATGTCAGATTCAGTGAAGATGGAGACAATATCTCGGCCAGGACCATTATTGATGACAAGAATTTCAGCTTTACGGGATGGGGCAATACCTCACGCAGGTTCAGTATCGACTACACCGTAAGCATGCCTGAGGGTACCGACCTTGCCGTGACCAACAGATACGGTGACACCGAGCTCGGGGAACATAGTGGAAAGATCAGCCTCGACATTAAGTACGGCGACCTGAAAGCCGAAGAACTAAGCAGGGGAAATGTAAAACCTCTGAGTTACCTTAACATAGCCTATGGCAAAGCCGATATTAATGAGGCAGGATGGCTTGACGTCACAGCCCGTTATTCAGGAAGTATGAGAATAGGAAAAAGCCAGGCCCTGTTACTCGACTCACGGTATTCAAAACTTAACCTCGAAGAGACAAGTTCTGTTGTAGCCGATTCAAAATATGACAACATCCGGATCGGTACCATAAACAACCTTGTAATCGATTGCGGGTATGCCGACATCGTTATCGGAACACTTAACAAAAAACTGGTTTTCGACGGGGAATACGGATCCTTCACTATAGAAGAGATCCCAGAGGATTTTGAAGATCTGGAGGTCAAAACCAGATATACCGGAGTTAGGCTCGGGATCGATGATGACGCCAACTACAAGCTTGATGCCTCACTATCATACGGAGATCTGCGCTTCGACAGTGAACGATTCAGGCACAAAAGGCAGATCATTGAAAACACTTCAAAGGAATATTCAGGAATTATGGGCGATGACGAAGATCCCGCAGCAAGTGTCAGAATAAGTTCTTCCTACGGCACAGTAAGGCTCGAATAAAACAATAACGATACTTCAGGTTTACTCCGGAATCAGACTTTCCCTCAGGTTTCCACAACCGCCGGAAGGTCTGATTTCTTTTTATCTCAGAAATCAAGTTCGACGACTGTTATACCTGAACCGCCCGATTCGATATGCTCGTCCCTGAACGAACTGACCACATCCACCCCCGCCAGATATTCCCTTATAAGATGCCTCAGTATCCCGTTTCCCTTGCCGTGAAGGATTCTCAGGGATCTGTGCTGCAGCATCAGGGCATCATCAATAAGGTCCCTTACGCTAATAAGGGCATCTTCTCCCCTTACCCCTCTAAGGTCTATCTCGGGTTTGAACCTAAGCTTCCTTTCAGTCACGGCAGGGTCGGGAGGCCTGTACGAAGAGCTTCCCCTCATACTCTTTTTAAGCTCCGACCTGCTTATCCTTTCCAGCCTTGAAACAGGTACCTTTAACAACAGACTTCCTGCTTCAACACTTGCCATGTCATCCCTGATCCCGACTATCTCTCCCACGGCCATGGTGTCAGTCATTCTGACAGCATCTCCTGACTTGAGAGGCAAAGAGGCCTCAGTGGTCACATCTTCCTTCTTATGCGCTTTCTTCCGGATCTTCCTTGTCTTTTCCTCAAGCGCTTTTGCTTTCCTGATCTCACCTGAGTGCTCCGGATCAAGTTCCTTAATGTCATTTCTAAGCCTGTCGAGCTCCTGTCGCGCCTCTCTGGTCTTTTCTCTTTCGGCCTGAGCTTCCTTAATCTGTCTTATAGTATTCTCAATGAGCCGGTTCGAATCACTAAGCATCTTTTCGGCTTCTTCCCTGGCCCGGGATATTACATCCTTTCTGAGACTTTTGATCCCTGAAAGTTCTTTTTCATATTCCTCAACTAGATCTTCGAGTTTCTTTTCCTGCTGCCTTATGTTCTGCCTTTTGTTTTCCCAGTATCTCTTGTCCCGGGCAATATCCTTAAGATGACGGTCGTAGTTGATATTGCTCACCCCTGCTTTTTCAGAAGCTGCCTGAAGTATGTCTTCAGGAAGTCCTATCTTCCTGGCGATCTCGAAGGCAAAAGAACTTCCCGGCTTACCAATGCTAAGCTGAAACAATGGTTGCATGAGATGATTGTCAAAAGCCATGGCACCGTTAAGTATCCCCGGAGTTACTGATGCAAGATGTTTCAGATTGGTGTAATGGGTCGTTATAACCCCGAACACCTTTCTCAGGTTAAGCTGAGCAAGCATCACTTCGGCAATGGCGCCCCCGAGCATAGGCTCCGTACCTGTACCGAATTCATCAATAAGAACCAGGGTTCTCCCGTCTCCGTTTCTGAGGAAATACTTCATATTAAGAAGATGGGAGCTGTAGGTACTGAGATCATTTTCAATGCTCTGTTCGTCCCCTATGTCAATAAGGATATTCCTGAACAAGCCTGTAACCGTTCCTTCACCTACAGGTATTGTCAAACCGCACTGCACCATATACTGCAACAGTCCAACCGTCTTAAGGCATACTGACTTCCCCCCTGCATTTGGTCCTGAGATAAGAAGTATCCTGTTACCCTCATCAAGGACTATATTCAGAGGAACAACCTTCCTGTCGTTTGATTTCCTGAAGTTAAGGAAGAGCAGAGGATGAACGGCATCCTTCCAGCTCAGATATGGCCTGTCAGTGATCTCGGGCCTGACTGAGTTCAGATAGTTACCCAGCAGAGCTTTGGCACGGATGAAATCGATATCTCCGAGAAAATCATTTGACTCGAGAAGATCGTCGATATAGGGTCTTATATTGTTGGCGAAGGTGGTCAGTATCCTTACTATCTCCCTTTTCTCCTCATACCCAAGATCTATGATATCATTGTTAATCTCGACAATCTCTTCAGGTTCAATAAATACTGTCTTGCCCGAAGCCGACTGGTCGTGCACCAGGCCGCGGATCTTCCTCTTGTCATAAATGCTTACCGGGATTACCCCCCTGCCGTTTCTGACCGAGGCAGAGGTGTCTGCCTCAACAAAACCGTCGGCCTGTGCCTGTCTGAGAATGGCATTAAGTCTTTTGGAAGCCAGCATGGCCTTTGAAACCAGGTCGTCTCTTATCTTTTTAAGTTCGGGAGAGGCATTGTCCTTTACAGCACCATGTCTGTCTATTATCCTGTCGATAGCGTCAAGGACAAAGGGATAGGTCTTCACTGAGCTGCAAAGCGAACGGAGCACCGGGTACTTTGTTTCAGCCCTGGTACGGAAAAAACCAAGTATGCTTTTAAGGGTCTCCAGAGAACGCTTAAGGTCAAACACCTCCTGTACTTCAGGAAAAGTCCCTTCCGTCCTGATCTTATTAAGCGAATCTGAGAACCTGTAGTAGTGTTCTGCAGGAAAGTTATCCTCATACCTGAGTATCTGCTGGAACTCATTGGTCGACTCAATCCATCCCGAAATCGTTTCTGCATCGTCCGAGAAGGACATCTCTTCAACTTTTCCCGCTCCCATAGGACTTATACAGCGCTCTGTAAGGAGAGATCTTATCCTGTCAAAGCCTATCTTGGTCTCGAAATTTTCGGGATATACCATTTGTTTAAATGTTCTCTATTTTCCTTCTGGCCTGACTACTGTCAATCCAAAAGGAGTACTGATGCCCGGCTTTCATTTGTCCGCCTTTTTAATGTCCTTCATTGAAAGCTGTATTCTTTTTCTTTCTATATCGACCGAGATAACCTTCACCATCACATGCTGGTGGAGCTTTACAACCGTTGAAGGGTCCTGGACATAACGCTCCGCCAGGTTTGAGACATGCACAAGACCGTCCTGCTTTATACCGATGTCAACAAAGGCTCCGAATTTTGTTATATTGGTCACTATACCAGGAACAACCATTCCGGGAACCAGATCCTCCATAGTATGAATATCTGCGAACCTGAACTCTTTGATCCTGGACCTTGGGTCTCGGCCGGGCTTTGCCAGTTCCTCCATGATGTCATTCAACGTGGGAAGACCGGTTTTATCTGTGACATAATCAGTGAGTTTTATCTGTCTGCGTCGTTCAGGATCACCCATCAGGTCGGTAATGGTGCATCCTGCATCTACTGCCATCTTCTCAACCACATGGTAGCTCTCGGGGTGGACGGCACTTGAGTCAAGAGGGTTCTCAGCGTTCCTGATCCTGAGGAAGCCGGCAGACTGTTCAAAAGCCGCCGGTCCCATCCTTTTAACCTTCAGGAAGTCTTTCCTTGATCTGAAAGGTCCGTTACCGGTACGGTAGTCGATAATATTCTGTGCCAGCTGCGGCCCAAGTCCCGACACATAGGTAAGCAGGTGCCTGCTGGCAGTGTTGACTTCAACACCCACGGCATTAACACAGCTTACTACGACATCGTCGAGGCTTTTCTGAAGCTTCTGCTGGCCAACATCATGCTGATACTGACCCACCCCTATTGACTTCGGGTCTATCTTAACCAGTTCGGCAAGTGGATCCATAAGGCGCCGGCCTATTGAGACTGATCCCCTGACAGTGACATCATAGTCGGGAAATTCATCGCGTGCCGTCTTTGAAGCCGAATAGACTGAAGCTCCCGCTTCACTTACAACGAACACCTGAATATCCTTTTCGAACTTGATCCACTTCATGAAATCCTCAGTCTCGCGGCTTGCAGTCCCGTTACCAATGGCTATAGCTTCTATCTTATACGCATTGACAAGCGACAGTATCTTTTTTACCGACAAGGCAGTCTGGTTCTGCGGAGGATGCGGGTAGATGGTTTCATTATGAAGAAGGGTTCCCTGCCTGTCGAGGCATACTATCTTGCAGCCGGTTCTGAAACCCGGATCGATGGCCAGAACATTCTTCTCCCCAAGAGGAGGAGCCAGAAGCAGCTGCCGCAGGTTATCTGCAAATACACTTATTGCCTCTTCATCGGCTTTCTCCTTTGAGATATTCCTGAATTCGGTCTCCATGGATGATGCAAGAAGCCTTTTCCAGCTGTCCCTTACAGCCTCTTCAACAAGTGAAGAGCACTTTCCCCGGCCCTTTACATAGAGCGGTAGAAGCTGTTCAAGAGCTATACCATCTTCAACCTTTACAGTAAGTCTGACGAAGCCTTCGTCCTCTCCCCTGCGCATCGCCAGAAGACGATGCGAAGGACATTTTCTCAGAGGCTCGGACCAGTCAAAATAGTCACTGAACTTCATCCCTTCCTGTTCCTTTCCCTTAATAACTTTTGAGCTTATCCGGGCTTCCCTGCCGAAAAGACTTCTCAGCCTGCGCCTTGCCTTCTCATCTTCACTTACCCATTCCGCAATGATATCCTGAGCTCCGGCAAGAGCTTCGTCTGCTGTCTTCACTTCGTCGTTAATAAAAGCGGCAGCCTTCCGGAAGGGATCCTCATTCCCCTGCTTCATGACAAAGTCAGCAAGTGGTTCGAGACCTTTTTCCCTGGCTATGGTTGCCCTGGTGCGCCTCCTGGGCCGGTACGGCAGATACAGATCCTCCAGCTCTGCCATGGTTAATGCCGCTTCGAGCCTGGAGAGAAGTTCGGGAGTCATCTTCTCCTGCTCCTCAACCGATTTGATAATACTCTCACGGCGGGCATCAAGTTCTTTAAGACGCTCATATTCTTCCTTTATGTGCAGGAGCTTAACCTCGTCAAGGCTTCCTGTCATTTCCTTCCTGTACCTGCTTATAAAGGGTATGGTGGCACCATCGTCAAAGAGCCTGATGGTATTCTCCACCTGCCATTCGTGAAGACCCAGCTTGCGGGCCACAAGCACTATGTTTTTGTTTGCACTCATATCTTTCTATTCTACCTGCAGAACCAGACCCTTAAGGTACTCTCCTTCAGGATGATATATATTTACAGGATGATCAGGAGGCTGGCTCATCTGGTGAAGTATCCTTACTTTTCTACCTGTGTTGGCTGCAGCAGCGAACACTGACTTCCTGAAGTTCTCACGAGTAACCACCTGTGAGCATGAGAAGGTAAAGATAATCCCTCCGGGAGCTATCTGTCCGATAGCCTTCCTGTTAAGACGCTTGTATCCCTGCAGGGCATTTGCAAGCACGTTATTGTGTTTGGCAAAGGCCGGAGGATCAAGAATAATAAGATCATATTTGCCCTTTATCCCGTCGAGGTATGAGAAAGCGTCGGTGGTAAAAGAGCTGTGCCTGCTGTCGCCGGGGTAGTTAATAACTACGTTTTCATCAGCGAGGGCTGTTGCTGAAGCAGAACTGTCAACGGTATGGACAACAGAAGCATTTTTCATGGCATATACGGAGAATCCTCCTGTATATCCGAACATATTGAGGACCCTTTTCCCTGTAGTATAATCCTGGAGGAGTCTTCTGTTTTCCCTCTGATCGATAAAAAAGCCTGTCTTCTGTCCTGAGACCAGGTCAATCCTGAATTTATTTCCATATTCAGTAACAGTGAGATTACCAGTATCACTGCCGAACAGGTATTCATTTTCGGCCCTGACACCCGACATATAGGGTATGGTGTTTTCGCTTTTGTCGTAGATGGCTTTCAGCTCGCTGCCAAGAACCCTTATAAGGATATCAGCTATTGTTTTTCTTATCCTGAACATGCCAAGAGAATGCATCTGCATCACTGCCACACCGTTGTACCAGTCTATTATCAGTGCAGGCAGGTTGTCGCCTTCTGCGTTTACAAGTCTGAAAACATTAAGTTCAGGGTTATTGAAGAGTCCCAGTGAGCGTCGGTACGACACTGCGCGTTCTATTCCTGAAAGAAGAAAGTCACTGCCGGGGTCCTCATTATGAAATACCAGGATTCTGACTGCTATTGAGCCGGGCTGATAGTGACCGCTACCAAGGAAGGAGTCCTCGTTACTATATACATTGACGAGATCCCCTTCTTCAGGGTTGCCATAGATATTCCTTATTGCACCTGAGAAGACCCATGGATGGTATCTCATCAGTGACTGTTCCTTACCTGGTTTAAGTACTATCTTTATTCTTTCCACGTCAGAGATTTTTCACTTCAGTTCTTATGCCAACAGGGCGGTCGTTATTCAGTTTGACATATATCTGGTGGCAAACCCAGGCATCTGTTGCAGCGTATACAGCCTGAGCTTCCGTCAGGGTTTCAGCTTCCCAGTCGGTGACCTGCTGCTGCTTTGAAATCCTGAATCCCAAAACTATAGCTGAGAGCTTCTTTAGTCCGGCACTTTTTATACCGAAGTCTTTCACATAGCCCTGCAGGTCGATGAAGCCGGAAGGAGAGAATCTGCGGATGTTTTTAAGTGATTTAAGGTCATCGTGAATAGCAACGCCTGTCTTCACAACCCCGGGGTCGGCAAGGAGATCGGCAAGTTCTTCGGGAAGTCCTATCCTGTTTATCCTGAAGAGGCAGGCAAGGTTCTCGTTTGCAAGCTGAATAAGGGATACCTTGTTTTTTCTGCCTTTTTTGAAGGAAGGCCTTGTTTCGGTATCAAAACCGAGGATCCGTGAACCCAGCAGTCGAGGAAAGTTTTCCCTGAAGGCCTTTATGTTGTCGATAACGACAATCTCTCCCCTGAACCAGGAAAGGTCATAATCCCTGAGTTCATCGCCGGAGACGGTTTCGAGGTATCTATTTTCCTGAACCGTCTCTGAAATCCTTTTGTCTTCTGGAGATGAACCAGTCTGATCTGTCAGCATAAGTGTCAATCTTTTCGTCAATATCCTTCATGGCGATCTCTTCGCCGGAACAAATAAATTTATGTATAGCCCTGAGTGAGTTAACAAGCTTCTGTCCCCAGAAGTTCTCAAAGTTCATTTTGCATTCCCACAGGGCATCGTTCATTACTTCGGTTGTGCCAGTCTGGTAGAGCAGAAGGAAATCCTTAAGATCCTGGTAAATATCGGCGAAGTTCTCAGAAAGGCTTGAGATAACGTGGTTATCGGTTTCACTTATTTTTTCATCAAACACTTCCGGGAACTCATCGGCGGTGCCAAGTTTCTCCCTGAAGGCATCATGTACCCTGAACCAGTCCGATTCATTTACAAATTTCTCGTTACCCTCTTCAAAAACCGACTCAAGGGCAGGCAGCAGTGAAGCCTTAAGGTAAAGGAAAGGCAGAAGCCTCTGCATTATTCTTAGTATCTCATCTCCCTTTATTTCGGAGGCATGTTCAGCATATTTACAGAATTCATTTGCTGCGGCAACAAATTCAACAACGTTCCTTGAGTAAAGTGGATCCTGTTTTTTATCCATCTGCTTCATTTTGCTGCAAAATTAGACATTTTTTGC
>JAVEZD010000058.1:0-5992 GCA_034003165.1 Bacteroidales bacterium
ATTTCTCAATATCAATAATTTATGTTTTGTAATTAGCTCATTACAACATTGATGGAGGTTCGTCCCACCCAACACCGCAACCTCTCAACCCAGATTTCCGGCCAAAGGCCGTATGAACCGCGAAGCACCATATAAATCCTCGCAAGGCGATGTGTATCTGCAAATCTGCGGGAGACAAACTGCCCCCGCACGGCTGTAACACGCAGATTTAGAGAGAAATGACAATCAACCCGAGGGGTCACCCCTCGGATAAAGTGTCAATTCGCACATAGCTAACAAGTTCCAGCCGTCCGTGTTTCACTATTTCTGGCAGAGATTACTGCATACCCTTTCACAGAGTAATCCGCATAAATGAAGGAGTCTCCGCCACAGCGAACACAGTGAGCGAGGAGGAAAAACTCCGGAAGTTATGCGGACTACTCTGTGAATGCAGTAAGATTGCCAGATATTAACTGAAGGAGTCTCCGCCGCAGCGAACACAGTGAGCGAGGAGGAAAAACTCAGGAAGTTATGCGGATACTCTGTGAATGCAGTAAGATTGCCAGATATTAACTGAAGGAGTCTCCGCCACAGCGAACGAAGTGAGCGAGGAGGAAAAACTCCGGAGGTTATGCGGATACTCTGTGAATGCAGTAAGATTTCCAGATATAAACTGAAGAAGTTTGCGCGCAATCAGGTGCGTTCAAGCCGGACGTGGCCGTGGTCGAGGATATAGTGTTCACTGCTTTCCGGGCAGCGGGCGCGGCCGGAGGTGTCGAACTGGAGGCGATGGCCCATTCGGCTCATCCAGCCGATCTGGATGCCGGGGTTTCCTACTATAAGGGCGTAGGGTTTAACGGTTTTTGTGACAACGGCGCCTGCACCTATGAATGCGTACTCACCTATGTCGTGCCCGCAGACTATGGTAGAGTTTGCGCCAATAGTTGCGCCCTTGCCAACGCGGGTATGTGCATATTCGTGTTTCCTGTTGACGGCGCTTCTTGGATTCATAACATTTGTAAAAACACAGGAGGGACCCAGAAAGACATCGTCTTCGCAGGTCACTCCTGTATAAACTGATACGTTGTTTTGTATCTTAACGTTGTTCCCGAGAATTACACCGGGGGATATTACCACATTTTGTCCCAGGTTGCAGTTTTTGCCTATTTTACACCCCTCCATTATGTGTGAGAAGTGCCAGATTTTTGTACCCTCTCCTATCTCACATCCATCGTCTATGATGGTGGTCTCATGTGCAAAGTAGTTTTTTTCCGCCTTTTCCATGAAACAAATTTAAATAATTTCAGCAATTATTTTATAAGGCTTTAATTATTCCTTAAGGATTGAGGAACTATTGAGGTATAATTTCGTAAGTAGTGGTCATCCCCGCGCCTCCAAGATAAGACCTAGAAAACGTGCCTCTGATTTTAATCTTCCTGCCAAGCATACCCGGATTTGAGGCAAGGCCGTAAAGGGTCTGCATAGTACTTGCCAGATTTGCTCCATAAATCTTATCTCTTCTTCGTTCGGCAGGATCCGATGCAAGTGCAATATGACTGTTTTTATCAAAAGGCGGAACAAACTTTACTGAATCCGATGTAACATCTGTACCCACAATATATGCATTGTACCATGTTTTAATGTTTATAAACTCCTCCCATCTGGAAAACTCAATTGCATTCCCAGCTGTTCTTCCATCAACCCTGTCAAGGTATACTGAATCCGTTTTCCAATTTGAAACGGTATCTACAATAATACCCCCACCTACTGTGGCTGAATCTACAGGACCGAGGTCAACGCTGTAGGTTATCATATCGTTAGGCTGAATTGTGTGCGTAAATATTGGCAAATGGTCGTTGAAGTCAGTGGCCCACATTATCTTTACAAAGAATTTTCCTGGTCTTAAGTAGACGAATCTATTTTCTGAATATAAGTAGTTCACTGTTCCGAATTCGTTATAAACAGCAGGAGTGTACCAGTCATATTTATCTTTAAATGCCTTTGTAAAAATTAGCTTAACTCCACCCGTTAATTGACGGCATTCCAGCGAAAGGGCAGTAGTTTTATTCTTCTCCAGAATAATTTGCCTGGAATCACCCCAGCATGGATTACCTAACACAGGTTCTCGTAATTTGTAACTATACAGATCCACATTGTACTGACCTGCAGGAATTGTTAGTTTAGATGGTTTAAGACCATAAAGTCCTTTATAAAGGGTATCACTCCCCTTACTGATAACAAGTGTCAATAAATTTGTGTCCGGTATCTGGTGCACAAAAGCTTTTGTAGATACATCCTCTTTTGAGATGCTTAGTGTTAGGAAGGCTTCTCCCTCTTCATTTAAATTAATGCCCTGACAGCCTGCTGCCAGTAAGGCAACCAAAAAGATCACTCTCTTCATATCCTTCTTTGTTTTAATTGGTTTTCGCTGCTAAACTATTACATTTATCAAGCAAAAAAAGGCTTTTTGGTACAAAGTTTAAAAAATATGTAATTTTAAAATTACGATTTCAAATTTTAGCTAAATTTGAACAAATTTAAACTTAACTATGTACAAAATCACTGAGCATCCTATCCTGCCCATCCCTGCGGAGGATAGAGTAGAGTTCATCTTCGAGGGTCAGAAAATTACCGGTCAGAAAGGGTTTACAATAGCAGCTGCGCTGCATCAGGCCGGAAAAGTAGTTCACAAGCACAGTCTTCAAAACAGAGAGCGCACCATGGAGTGCGGAATAGGAAAATGTGGCGCCTGCGAAATGCTGGTTGACGGCAAGGTCAGGCGTATTTGTATTACAAAGGTAGATGAGGTCAAAAATGTAAATAGAATTGACGAATCCTACCTTCCTGAGGAGACTCTTCTTGTAGAGAGTGACGGAAAAGAGATAAAAATCAGAAAAACAACCGTTGCAATTATTGGAGCAGGTCCCGCAGGACTTGCAGTTCGTGAAGAGCTTAACAAAGCCGGAATTCAGAATCTTGTAATTGATAACAATAGCAAGATTGGTGGTCAGTTTCTTATGCAGACACACCAGTTTTTCTTCTTCGAAAAGGAGAAGAGATTTGGCGGAATGAGAGGGTTTGACATAGCAAATACCCTTGCCGGGGAGGACCATAGCGGAATTATTCTGGATTCAGTAGTTTGGGATATCCTTGAGGGCAAACGTCTGGTAATTAAGGACATCGCAAAACAGGAGATCAGCTACGTTGATGCTGAGCATCTTGTTATTGCTACAGGTGCTGTACCATTTATGCCTGCGTTCAAAAATGATGACCTGCCGGGTGTCTATACTGCAGCAGTAGTACAAAGGATGATGAACCAGGAGCTCACTCTTCTGGGTAAAAAAATACTAACTGTGGGTGCCGGAAACATCGGCTACCTTACCTCTTACCAGGCGATGCAGGCCGGAGCAGAGGTAAAGGCTATTCTTGAGGCGATGCCTCGTGAGGGGGGCTTCCCTGTCCAGGCTAACCGAGTAAGAAGACTCGGCATACCTATCCTAACTTCTCACATTCTTCTTGAGGCAATTCCAAATGAGGACAGGACAGGTGTGGTGGGTGCAATTATTGCTCAGTGCGAGAATTTTAAACCTATACCGGGCACTGAGAAGATTATTGAAGATATCGATTGTATAAATATTTGTACCGGATTGATTCCGGACAACCAACTCTTTAGAAAAGGGGTTGAGATATATGGCAGACATTGCCACGGAGTGGGTGATGCGGTGAGAATCGGAGAGGGAACATCGGCAGTATTGAGAGGGAAACAGTGTGCTTTCGAGATTCAGCAGGATCTGGGATTCAGGTATAATTACAATGACTATCTGGCTGTTTCAAAGGAGTATATTGACTCTCAGCAACATCCAGTAAGGGTAATTGAAGAGCCATTCAGGCCCTCTCCTGAGCGTATGAAGGAGAAGGGATTTGTTCAAATTGACTGTCTTTACGGATTTGCATGTAACCCTTGCTCTTTTGCTTGTGAATATGGTGCAATCACAAAGTCATCTACATCAACTGTTCCTAAGATTGACTTTGATAAGTGCGTGGGATGTATGCGTTGCGTGTACCAATGCCCGGGTCTTGCCATATTTGGATACCAGTTTAACAAAAACTGGGTCTTCCTCCCTATTGAATATAAGGCCGATGAGGGTTCTGAGGTTTTCCTTGTGGACAACAACGGCAAGAAGGTTGGTGAGGGTGTGATTGAGAAGATTCTTAAGAAAGATAACAAGACAAACGTTGCCAGAGTTAAGGCAAAAGATCTTGAGGGCGAAGCTTTACTTGCAGTAAGAGGCTTTATTATCAAAGAGAAATTCCCTGAGCCTGTACATATTAAACCACTTGACGGAGAGCATGATGCTAAAACATTCATCTGCCACTGCGAGGATGTAACAGTTGAAAAGATGCTTGCCGCTATAGGAGACAGAAAGGTTATTTCATCTGATGAATTAAAGCACATTACAAGAATCGGGATGGGTCCCTGCAGAGGCAGCAGATGTGTGCCACGTGCAAGAATGTATCTGAAGCCTTACGGTATTGAGGTTATTGGTGAGCCGACTCCTCGCGGTCCTATGTCTAATCTTGTAACTCTGGGTGATATGAATCCGGTGGGCAAGACAGAAAACATTATACTTCCAAAGGGGAGCAAATGGGTAGAAAAGGTTCCGGCAATAATCGCCGGAGGAGGCATAGCCGGTAGCTCTCTGTTTAGATATATGGCCGAGGCAGGTATGAAGCCATACCTTATTAATGATGGTCTGGGAAGTTCGTGGAGAAACATTGCGGGTGGAAGGCCTGCGTTCTCTCTCCCGGCGCTGGCTGATATTGCCAAACATAATCTGGAGATCTTCAGTAAGCTTAATGACAGGCACTCAATAGATCTTAAGTTGATTAGATATGTGGGATTTGTTCACGACCAAGCTACATTTGATTCACTGGACATGTCCCGTAAATGGAGTGATGCAAGGATGGTTGAGAAAAAGGATTTCCGTAAAGAGATCTCTCCTTACTTTAATTCCTCCCTTGACACTTACAGCCACGCACTTATAACAAATGACTGCTGGCAGGCAAATCCGGGCCTCACAATGGATCTTGTAAGGGAAATCGGACGGGAGAATGGAGGAAAAATTCTTGAAAACACAAGACTTGTTGATGTTCAGAAGGATGGTAATGAGTACAGGGTTATTGTTCTCACACCTGAAAAGGAGTATGCAGAGTACAGAACAGAGGTATTCATCAATGCACTGGGTGCAGAGGCGGATAAATTTGCAAGAAAACTCGGCATCGAGACCGGGCTTTATCCTGTTAAACATCAGGCCTTTATTACCAAGAGACTTCCTATGCTGGGCAAAGATGGAGCGAATCTGGATATGCTTATAGACCGACGCAAATACAAGGGCTTCTCGGCTGTCTACGGACAGCAGCTTGCGGAGACAGGTCAGATAATTGGCTGTGCCTCTCCTGCTATTGATGCTACTGAGACCGATAAGAATCTCAAGATAAACAGCAGGGAGTTTATTGAAATTGCTACAGAAATCTTTACAAACTGGATTCCTCAGCTTAGTGGCGTGGGATTCCAGGCTGTCTGGAGCGGATACTATATAGAGCCTAGATATATTGTTGACCCAGAACTGGGGCTATTCACCGGTATGAGGGGTCACGGATTTATGCTCTCACAGTATATTGCAAAACTATATGTTGATTATCTGCAGGGTAAAGAGGTTCCGGAATATTTCCACGATCTTAAACTTAGCGGAAAAGGTCTGAGCGAGCAGGCTTTCAAATAGCAGAAAAACAGGAGAACAGGTTAGGTATAAAACTTCATGAGGTCTTATCCAGAATGGATAAAACCTCATTACTTAACCTAAACTTAAACTATGAAAAACTTCACTTTAGAAATATTCAAATCTTGTGCCAAAGTTTATTCGACAACGCGAAGTTTTGCAAATTTTAGTAAAAGTGTCTTCTGGCCACTATCGATAAAGTCAACTACTGCCCTCATATTGAGCACATCACC